>NZ_WQGG01000019.1:0-41560 GCF_013034565.1 Ruegeria sp. HKCCA5491 | reverse complement strand
CAGATCCTCTCTTAGCTCAGGCGGCCATCTGTCCCAAAATCCCTGATAACGGACACGTGTAAGCAAGATAGATGAAGAATGGTGCATCTTCCCCGCTTTTGGTTTCGATGAATTCGATGGCTTTTTGTGTCAGGTCTCCATCTATCTCACCGCGATAATCCAGATCATAGTCGCGCGCTACTGTCGCGGGCTCGCCAGCAACACCTTGCATCACCACAGGTTCGTCCATGTTCGCTTCGGCAAATCCCGGAAGCGTGCGCCAGACTGTAACGTCAGTGGTCTCAACGCCGTAAAACTCGTCGAATCCTTGATTCGTTGGATAGCGCCCTTCGGTCCATCCAAGGTGCCACTTGCCGTACATGGCCGTGTTGTACCCTACCTCCTTCAGCATCTCGGCCATCGTGATTTCCCACTGAGTCAGACCGTAGACGCCGCCGCCCAGTGGAACCGTGTGGTTGCCGCTTCGGATACCGTATCGTCCTGTCATGGTCGCTGCACGGGACGGCGTGCATTGGCTTTCCACGTTGAAGTTCGTGAGTCGTAATCCTTCCGCAGCGAGGGCGTCCATCTCGGGAGTCGCTGTTCCTCGGATTATGCCGCCGCCGTTGAATCCGGGCTCGCCCCAACCAAAATTATCTAAAAATATGAATACGATGTTTGGCTTGTCTTGAGCTGAAGCGACCGTGGCAAACAAAAAAGACAAGGATAGTAGGAATGCTCGCGATAACCACTTCATGACAACGCCTCCAATCAAGATCACGGGCTCAAGACTGACGAAACAGACCACCAGTCGTCAAGAAGTCCACTCGTTGCGGTTCTTTTTGCCCCGGCCGAGCGTCGGAGTTCCGGCGAAGCTGTCGCCTGGGATTAGTCGTCCCTCACCCAAAGTTTCTTGAGCTCACCTAAGAAAAACCTTCGTTTTCCTTGACGAACAGCCACTTCAGATGCTGCCATAGGCTGGCATTCAGCGCGGCTGGGAGGTTCAAATGAAGTTTTTTCTGACGACATCGACAGCAATCGTTTCCGCAGCATTCATATCAAGTTCTTCAAATGCTCAAGAGACCGCACAAGGCGGGCAAGTTGGAGAGATGACCATATCGGTTGATGATATGCGCGAACCCGCGCCTGCTGATTTTTCGCCTTATGCAGGTCGAGACTTTCCTACACGCCCGTTGTGGGGTGACACGCACCTGCACACGTCAAATTCACTCGATGCTCGCGGATTTGGCGTCATTCTGAGCCCCGATGATGCCTATAGGTTTGCGCGCGGCGAGGAAGTCACCACGTCGCACGGCCTCCGCGTGCGGTTGTCGCGTCCGCTTGATTGGTTGGTCGTATCCGATCACTCAGATGCCATGGGCGCCATGAATGAAATCGTCGCCGGGAACTCCACGCTGATGCGTGACCCAACGCTTCGCGACTGGAACGAGCGCCTTAACGCCGGGGGGGACGTCGCTCTCGGCGCTACAATGGAAGTTATCGAGACTTTTGCTGGCATCACCGGGGACGCTCTTCCCGAGGCTGTTTCAGATCGCAGATTTGTACAATCCGTCTGGGACAACTTCACACAGACTGCGGATCATCACAACGCCCCCGGCACATTCACGGCGTTCATCGGATACGAGTGGACGTCTACTGAGGGTGGCAACAACCTCCATCGCAACGTGATTTACCGGGATGATGCCATTCGCGCTCGGCAAATGCTGCCCTTCACAACCGCGGAAACCTTTAACCCGGAACGGTTATGGGACTGGATGGAAACATATGAACAAGAGACTGGCGGTCGTGTGCTGGCCCTCGCCCACAACGGCAATGTCTCTAACGGTCTTATGTTCCCGGTTGAGACTAATCCGGAAACCGGTGAACCGTTGACGGCAGAGTACGCAGAACGGCGCGCGAAGTGGGAACCGATGTACGAAATCACCCAAATCAAGGGTGACGGCGAAACGCATCCGTTTCTGAGCCCAAACGATGAATTCGCAGACTATGAAACTTGGGATAAATCCAACCTTGGCCCAACGCCCAAAGAAGATTGGATGCTCCAATACGAATATGCTCGTGAGGCCTTGAAAAACGGTCTCAAGCTAGAGGCTCAGCTCGGCACCAACCCATACAAGTTCGGAGTAGTGGGCTCGACCGACAGCCATACGGCTTTGGCAACAGCGGAAGAAGATAATTTCTTTGGCAAACACTCTGGAGTCGAACCAGAGCCCGGCCGTTGGCAGCATGTCGTTGGTGAGTTTGATGCCTTGAGGATACTCGGGTGGGAAATGGCAGCCTCTGGCTATGCAGCAGTCTGGGCTCAGGACAACACTCGCGAAGCAATTTTCGACGCTATGGAACGGAAAGAGGTCTATGGGACAACCGGCAGTCGCATCGCAGTACGCTTCTTTGGTGGCTGGGACTTTACGGAAGCTGATGCAAGGTCTCGTTTGCCCGCCGAAATAGGTTATGAAAAAGGCGTTCCGATGGGAGGAGACCTCGCAGACACGACAGAAGGAGCGGACGCCCCAACATTTTTGGTTGCTGCGCTGAAAGATCCGTTCTCCGGCAATCTCGACCGTGTTCAGATTGTGAAAGGTTGGCTAAATTCCAGCGGCGAAACCGAAGAGCAGGTCTATGACGTGGCTTGGTCGGGAGACCGAGAACCCGATGCGGACGGCAACCTGCCAGCGGTGGGGAACACCGTGGATGCAGCAACGGGCACGTTTACGAATTCAATAGGATCTCCGGAACTGATCACTGTTTGGAAAGACCCCGACTTCGACCCTTCTACGCCCGCTTTCTACTATGCCCGTGTTCTGGAGATCCCCACACCGAGGTGGACAATTTACGATGCTGTTCGGTTCGGAGACGAATTGCCAACCGAGGTGCCTACGTCAACTCAGGAACGTGCTTACACTTCGCCAATTTGGTATACTCCCGAGGGCTGAGACCTTTTGAAAAACTCACGTTGGTCACAACTAATGACCAGACCCCCTCGGGTCATTTCGGTAGGAATACTCTATCCACGCGAAAGTGCAGTTAGGGCTCAAAGCAGCTATTAGCTGCACTCGGCTTGAATGACTGCTATGCGGACGATTTGGTCATTCGCTGCTCTGGTAAGAATGTCAACTTTTTGGGCAGTCCAGAAATTTGGCGGGATTGAGTACTGTTCGCCATGAAGCGGCTTATGAAGAAACGCGGGTCGGATACTCCTGGATACAGTTTCTGTCGAACGCTCAAACAGACGAACACCTAGTTAAGTTCCGAGTATGAGTCCCAATCTACCCAACTGCGCCGCTCTGAATTTTTGAGAGTTAATCAAAAGTAGTCTGATCAAGCAGATTTTGGGCGTTGTTCACGTCGACTGTTAGCTCTCCTCCTATGATAGTTTCTAAGACAGCATTTAAGCCAAAGTTGGGAGTGGGGGTCTGTCTAAATTTTTGGCAACTCTTGATGTAGTCTACAACAATCCGAAGTTCGTACATCCTTGCCTGCTGTCGTTTTGCCGTGTTCAAAGCCTCACAAAACTCTACTTCGGCGAACCGACTTTCAGAAATTGCGAGAGCATAAACGCGGTCGGTCTCAGCTTGCGCCCATCCTTCGTTTGTAAGGCTTTGGTACCTGCGGGCCTCGGCTAACAACTGTAAGGCACTTTCCCGATCACCCGTTTTCAACGTGAGTTCCGCAATCATCGTCAAAAAGAAAGGTTTGTAATTCCCAGCTCCGCTGGCCCACCACGCTTCCGATGCTTGTCGCAATGCGTGGATGTTTTCGGGCTCAGGGGAAAGGTAGGCATCCACCCAGCTTCGCCAGAGCGTTGCAGTCAGCGACATGAAGGTGAACGAGTGTTTTGAAGACAGTTCCTCCAACTGAGTTGCGGCTTCTATTACTTTTCCAGGTTCGCGGCGCAAAAGATAGAGCATACACTGGTAGGTTAGCGACTGTGCTATGCTGTGCGCATGCTCCAGCTTTTGAGCTGCAGCAACCGCTTGTTTTTGTATCTCAAGTGCTTTGTCTGGTGCACCGCGCATCCATACAGCCATGCTTAAAAAGCACGACGTTATCGCTGCGTGGTCCGAACCGTATATGTAGGCCAGGTGCCCATCGCGTTTCCGACTGTAAAGCTCTAGCGCTTTACTCAAGTGCTCGTATGCAGGGTTTAGTTCTCCAATATGAAACAGCACTGCGCCCATGGCTCGATGCCCTACCATCTGATGGTGTGTCTCACCCGTTGTATCTGCCAAATTCAGCAACTGCGCTGCAACACTTCTGGCTAAATCATACTCAGCACGCACCAAATGGAAGGAATACAAGCCATTCAAAACAGGGAACAGATGTTCTGTTTCGTCCACCCGTTCACACAAGTCGCGTATTCTTGCATAAACGGTCCCTGTTTCATCAGCAGCTATTCCTGCAGTCGATCGTAGAACACCTGCTCTGAGAACCTGAACCTCAATTTCTTTCTGATCCCGCTCAACACCATGAGACAGTTGGCTCAACTGCTCGATCGCCAAAGAAAGCTGTGTGTTCGCCTCGATATTGGCAGAACGTTGGACTGCGCGTTGGCCTGCGAGATAGCGATAGTCGATTGCCTCCTTGCTCATACCCGCCATCGTGTAGTGGTGCGCAAGTATTTCCGGACTGGCATCGCCAATATGGGTTGATTTACCACTTAACGCTCGCGCAACACGTGCGTGCAAGACCCTGCGCTCGGTCTTCAAGAGACTGTTGTAAGCTGTGTCGCGAATTAGCGCGTGGCGATAGCTGAAAGTTTCAAGGTTTTCTTGTTCAGAAACTGTCACAATGCCTGCGTCGACCAAAAGTTCCAATCCCGCGCGCAACGCCTTGTCGCTGATCCGAGCGACCTTGGCGATCAACGGAAAAGAAAATTGAGGTCCGATAACCGCCCCAATCTGGGCGACCTCCTTGACGGAACTCAGTCGGTCAAGCCGCGCCATTAGTGCATCATGCAACGTGCTTGGGACCGAGCTTGCCGGGGACGCCCCACCCTTTGAGTATGCGTCCCTTCCTTTTGTCAAAACCCCTGATTCCAATAGATCTTTTGTCACTTCTTCGACATATAGCGGGACGCCATCGGATCTGGCAGCGACGACATTGTACATTTCGTCAGAAATCGAATGCCCTTTTGCAACTTCGTCTACAATGTTTTTGACCTGGTGAAAGTCCAATTGCTTCAAGACCAATTTAGAAAGGTTGGATTGCAATGCCCAACCCGGGTCAAATTCAGGTCTGAACGTCATCACGACCAATACTGGAAGGTCACGAATCCGATCGGCAACTCGGTCGAGCAACAATTTAGTTGTCGGATCAATCCAATGCGCGTCCTCAAACAAGAACAACACTGGCTTTTCCTCAGCCTGCGAAGTCAGATTGCCCAACAGCATTTCTAAGGTCTGATCCATGAGTTGCTGTGGCGTCAGATTCAGTTCACCCAATTGGTCTTCAAAAGGAACTGAAAGTAGGGACGCGGCCAGTTTCAGTGTGTGATCCGACTGGTCACTTAGAACAGAGGATATCTTTCTGAGTTTCACTTCGTTCTTGTCGTCTGAACGAAGGCCCGCAGCATTCTCAATTTGGCGAATGGCCGGATAAAACGCACTCGCGTAATGGTAGGGAGAACACTGATATCGCGTTTGAGCGTGCGACATCGTCGGAATGCTCTGCCTTAATTCTTCAACCAATCTAGACTTGCCAATTCCTGGCTCGCCGGACACCAGCACAACTTGTCCTTGACCGCCACTTGCCAACTTCCACTTTTCATTGAGGGTTTCATATTCTGCGGCGCGTCCGATCAAAGGGTTCAGTAACTCGTCTTCTTCTGCCATGAAACGGCTGACTGTTTCCCGTGCTCCTGTCACCTGCCAAGCTTCGACCTCTCTGGCAAAACCTTTAAGCTTGAATGCGCCACGCAGAACGTATTCGAAAGCATCACCCGCCAAATGATGAGTATTGGGAGCGACGATCAATGTCCCGGGCTCAGCCATTGCTTGTAGACGTGCGGCCAGGTTCGGCGTCTCCCCCATCGCCGTTCCGTCCTCAAACATTTTTTCTCCACGTAAATCACCAACTACAACCAACCCAGTTGCGATCCCAATTCGGACATTCAGTTTCGCATGAGTGCGGATAGCTGGAATTTCCTGGATAATGCGAAGACCTGCGCGAATGGCTCGCTCTGGGTCATCTTCGTGCGCATGAGGAAACCCGAAAAAGACCATTATCCCATCACCATAGTAACTTGCGATGTGGCCATCAAAAGCGGCCACCGACGCAGCGCAGGTTTCTTTGAACAGGCGGAGTACTTCCGCCAAATCTTCCGGATCGACGCGCTGGGATATTTCCGTTGATCCAACCAAATCTATAAACATGACGGTAAGCTGCCGGCGCTCAGCGACGATCGCGGGACCTAACGCGGTGTTGTGCGGGTAAGTCACTCCCTTTGCTTCAGCTCGAACAGCTTTCATGAAACGGCGCCTCGGACCTAAGGGAAGCCCGATTGTAGTGAGATCTTTGTCCGTTAATTCGGTTAAATCACCTAGTTCGATTTCATGCTCTGCAAACGACCCAGCATACTTGGACAAGCCATGTTTCTCTAGCCAGCGCGAGATTTCAGACATTTGATCCTTTCGCGTGCGGCGGCTGCAGAACTATCGCCTGCGATGCACCAGCATGCATCCCTTTCTCCGGTTGGTCGTTGCGGTTTACAGAGTCGCAATTTCCGCGTACTTGAACTCTTTTTACGCATTGAAAATCACCGTATCTAATTTGGTCAAGGACTTCGTCGCTCTGGATGGGACGGGTCCTTCGGCATCGGGTCGGTACAACGTGATGGTATCGTAACA
Source organism: Ruegeria sp. HKCCA5491 (assembly GCF_013034565.1). Taxonomy (NCBI): domain Bacteria; kingdom Pseudomonadati; phylum Pseudomonadota; class Alphaproteobacteria; order Rhodobacterales; family Roseobacteraceae; genus Ruegeria; species Ruegeria sp. HKCCA5491. The sequence goes on along the minus strand of NZ_WQGG01000019.1, from coordinate 34,715 downwards.
TAGATATTTAGTGCGGTTCCGTATCCAGTGGATAGCTGTATTTCTGCTCTGGGCTTGGCACGGACATTCGCTGCACTCGGCGTGAATGACTGTTATGCGGACAAAGCGGTCTGTGGTTCTCCAATCAAATCGGCCGACCTTGGGTTTACAGTACACGGTTGTGGAGAGTGAGAAAGAATAGTTGTCTTCACTTACGGAAGCATAGTATCTCAATTGGCACCCTTATTACACGCTAAGCAGGACGTTATGGCTCACGAGCGTCCAGATACTCTCGGGTTAAGCCCTTTTGAGTGTCAGAGGTATCGTCCCAAAATTAGGTTGTTGGTTGTTCGGGTGCGTCACCCAGAGCCAGCAGCAAAAGAATAGCCAAAAGGGGTGATCCAACCAGACCGATCAGGAACCAGATCAAACCAGATCGGTTGCGCCGCCCTGCCATCGTGATCGGCAGGATATAAAGCCAGATCACGACAACCAGCAAGATGAGCATAAAAATCAACTGGATAACTGGTGCGTCCATGAAATTTTGCCTTTCGTATCTTGACGCCATTTTTAAAACGGCTGATCCGGTAAGATAGACAATGGCCCGAAAGCGTTTTCGGGTATTAATTTAGCTCGACATGGGTCCCGGGCGTCCCAACCCTCTCCCTTTGGGTTCCTTGGCTATCAGACAGTGCCGTCCAAATGGTTGGTGCTTTCCGGGTCACAGGGTAGCAAGGTCGGCAAAACGGATAAAGTGGGTGTTTAAGGAAACTTTTAAAGCGCCTTTTCAATGAACTTTGAAAAAAGCTCACCCTGCGAGTTGATCCTAAGTTTCGCGTAAATGTTGCGTCTATGGATGCGGACTGTGCCTGGAGAGATGCCGAGAATTGTGCCAACAGCTTCTGCCGAATGGCCCTTCAATGTGAACTCAACGACTTCTCGTTCTCGTGGCGTCAGAACGCCATCGCCAAATGCCTGGAATGCTAGATCGACGCGACGACTAACGCCATTCGCGGCGGCGCCGCGGGCCATCGTTGGAAAGTCACGCCAATGTTTGCAACAGGCTGCCCGAACGAGCGGCCATAGAGCGTGCAAAAGACGAATTTCCTTGGCGGAAAAAGGCTTCTCAGCTCGCATGAGCGAGACCACAACCATCCCAGTGCTCGGGATATCGACAAAGTAGCCAATCTCCTCCGCTAACCCAGTCCTTTTGTAATAGCTGCGATAGTATTCGCCCTGATAAAACCTGTCCGGTGCGATATCGCGCATGCGGTACAGACCCGGTGTAATTGGTTTTGTCGCGGCCAAAAAAAATGGATCAAGTACGTAGGGCCCGGCTTGGTAGTCCTCAACAAAAATACGCCGTTTGCCTTTGGGGAAATCGTCGTGAAGGTCTATTGGTGCTTCGGTTCCGACATGACCAAACACCACCGTAAAATCGAATGGTGCGACCTGCCGTAAGCCATCTGCCAAAGCACATGGAAATTCTGGGGTTCCGATCTTCTCCACGACCCTGCCGGCCTCTTCCATCCAATCGTACACACGCCGCTCCAGATTTTCGAAAAGCACCTCTATACCCCAATTGTGGTATATACAGTTATTCCGAGTTATTGTTACTTTTTCCTTGTTTGAGTGGTATGCCAACAAATGCCAAAAAATCAAGCAAAAGGAAAACGGCAGTATATGAGCTTTGACATGAGCGTCACCATGCAGACGATTGCGGAACTCCGAGGAGTGACCAAGACCTTCGGGAATGTGGTCGCCGCCAAAGACCTGAATCTTTCCATTGGGAAAGGAGAGTTCCTGTCGTTCTTAGGCCCATCTGGTTGCGGCAAAACCACTGCGCTTAGAATGTTGGCAGGTTTCGACAAGCCAACCGAAGGTCAGGTTTTGCTCGATGGAGAAGTCGTCAACGACTTGGATGCGCACCATCGCCCAGTCAACATGGTGTTTCAGCACTATGCTCTTTTTCCTCACCTAAGCGTGTTCGACAACATTGCGTACGGCCTGCGCCAACAACGACCACGCGTAGACAAACAAACAATCACGACAAAGGTTGAGCAAGCGCTGGAAACTGTCCGTCTTGGTGGGTTTGGCCCACGTCGCATCTGGGAGATGTCTGGTGGTCAACAGCAACGCGTCGCTTTGGCGCGTGCGATCGTAAACGAGCCCAAGCTTTTGCTGCTTGATGAACCAATGGCTGCTCTGGATCGAAAGCTTCGAAAAGAAATGCAGTTTGAACTGCAGAACCTGCAACGACAACTGGGAATAACTTTTGTCCTCGTCACGCACGACCAAGAAGAAGCGCTTTCAATGTCCGACCGAATTTGTGTGATGGAAGGCGGCAGTATTGTGCAGGTTGGCAGCCCACGCGAACTCTATGACATGCCCCGCAGCCGCTACGTGGCTGGATTTGTAGGCACCTCAAATTTCTTTGATGCAACTGTGACTGACTCAGCAGCCGACCAAATCACCGTGCGTTTAGCGAGTGGCCAAAGGGTGCACGGAACTCCGGAGATTCCAATAGATGCAGGGCAGGAAGTGTGCGTTAGTATCCGCCCAGAACAGATCACGCTGACCCGCGCGCTACCCGCAGCTGAAATCGCTCTGCCAGTTACCATTCAAAATCGGATCTTCCTTGGGGAGCACACAGAATACCTTGCGCGCAACGAAGCACTGGGTGATTTCCACGTACTTGTGCCAAGGCAAGCGGAATTGAACGAGGGGACGTTCAATGCAGGAGAGCAAGCCTTTGTTTCATGGGGCGAAGGCGCACTGCTGATCCTGGAAAAATAACAAATCCCGCAATCCAACAACAGAGAGGTTCACAATGACCAAGGATAATGGGACTATTTCCAAGCAAAAGTTCATGGAAGAGCTTCGCCGGTACCAAAAGGGTTCGGTTACACGGCGACATTTCTTAGGCGTGACAGGTCTTGGGATGGCAACGGCCGTTCTGGGCACGGCCATGCCTGGGTTGCGTCCACGCCCGGCATTTGCTGCCGGAGACATTGGCGACCGAGTGATCCTCGCCACGTGGCCGAACTATCATGACGAGATGAACTTCGAAGCCTTCACGGAAGCCACTGGCGCCCATGTTCAGGTCAATGTTTTTGGCTCGAACGAAGAGATGTTGGCAAAACTACAGGCTGGAGGGTCTGGCTGGGACGTTTTCGTTCCAACTAACTACACGATCACTACGTATGTGGGTGAAGATCTGATCATCCCGCTCGATACGTCCAAACTGCCAAACTACGACGCAGGTTCATTCGAACAGCGCTTTTCGGATGCCGGTTCTGTCGATGGCCAGCTTTACGCGGTGCCAAAAAACTGGGGCACAACTGGCTTTGCAGTGAATACCAGCAAGCTTGACGGCGCTCCGACTCCGACCACATGGAAAGAGTTCTGGGACCTGACTATGGCAAGTTACTCAGGCCGGACAATGGTGCATGATTACCAACTAACCACCATCGGTAATGCCCTGAAATACTTCGGCTACTCCTTCAACTCGGTCGATGAGAAGGAACTGGCGGATGCCGAGAAATTGTTGCTGGATGCCAAACCACATCTGTTTGCAATCTCGTCGGATTATCAGCCACCGATGCGTAACGGTGACGCCTGGATGACGATGTGCTGGACAGGTGACGGTAAGCAGATGAATGTCGACATGCCTGAAATCGCTTACGTTCTGGGAACTGAGGGCGGTGAACTCTGGTCCGACTACTACGCTATTCCTAAGGGTGCACCCCATATGGATGCCGCTTATGCCTTGATCGACTTCCTGCTGAACCCGGAAGTTAATGCGAAGGAAGTCCTCGCTCATGGCTATCCATCGGCTGATGCTCGCACCAAAGCGTTGCTGCCGAAGGAACTGCTGGAAGATCCGATCCTTTATCCGGCAGCTGACCTTCTGAATGCGCTCGAGTTCGGCGCAGCGGCTACGCTGACCGATCCAAACCGTGCCGAGTTGCTCGCCCGCTTCAAGTCGGCCTAAGCGGCAAGGCCGCCAATATCGGAAAAGACGAGGACAATATGACCGAACGAGGCAGAAAAGCACTGTTGCTGGCTCCAGCAGGAATATGGCTTTTGGTAATGCTTGCCCTTCCTCTGCTGGTCGTCTTCGTCTTTTCCTTTGGCGAACGGGGTGCCGCCGGAGGCTACGTTCCAGCGTTCACGTTGGAACAATATGCCAACCTTCCTGCGCGATGGACGGCGTTTAAGAACACTTTGATCCTTGCACCTCTGGGAACCATCGCTGCGTTGGTAATTGCCTACCCGCTCGCCTACTTTCTTGCGGTGCGTTGTTCACCAAAGTGGAGAACTTCACTGTTGATCCTGGTGATCGTGCCGTTCTGGACATCGATCCTGATCCGGTCATACGCCTGGATTTTCATCCTTGGGGGGCGTGGCTTGCCTGCTTTACTGGAGTCGATCGGCATCGACGATGTGCGCCTGATAAATACGCCATTCGCTGTGCTTGTGGGAATTGTCTATGGGTATCTACCTCTGATGGTTTTCCCGATTTTTGTAAGCTTGGACAAACTGGATAAACGCCTTCTGGAAGCATCGGCTGATCTCGGCTCTTCCCCATGGCGTACGTTCCGTCAGGTGACACTTCCTTTGTCGGTACCTGGTATCGCAACTGGCTGCATGCTGGTCTTCATCTTGCTGATGGGCGAGTTTCTGATCCCAGCGATCTTGGGCGGCGGAAAGGTCTTTTTCGTCGGAAATGCGCTGGTGGACCTGTTCCTGCAGTCTCGGAACTGGGCGTACGGATCGGCGGTCGCAATGACTCTGGTTGTCGTGATGCTTGTCACTGTCTCAATTTACATGAAATTCATCTCGCGCCTGGGTGGCCAGCGCGAAGATGTCTCGCTGATGTGAGGGTCCGATGCGCTTATACGCGATTTGCGTCTACCTTTTTCTCTATATTCCGATCGGCATCATCGCGCTTTTCAGCTTTAATGCCGGACGACACGCAAGCCAGTTTATGGGGTTCTCGACCCAATGGTATGGTAAAGCGCTTAACAACCCATTTGTTATGGACGCGCTCGAGACCAGTCTGCTTGCGGCATTCATAACTGCTTGCCTCGCATCCACTCTCGGAACCATGGCGGCCATCGCTTTACAAGGTGTTACGGGATGGCTCCGAACTTTGTTTGATGCGATGATTTATATTGCGATAATGATACCTGGTATCGTCATCGGCATCGCGACACTCATTGCCCTCGTCACCGTATTCGGTTGGCTAAACCCGCTTCTTGCAAGCCTATGGCCCGATGGAGCAAATCCCCCGCAACTTTCCATGGGGATGCCCACGCTTATCGCCGCACACACCATGTTCACAATGGCGCTGGTCATAATCATCGTACGTGCAAGGCTATCGGGTATGGACCGCGCGCTCATGGAAGCTTCGGCTGACCTCTTTGCGACGCCCTGGGGCACCTTTCGACAGGTGACCCTGCCGTTGATAGCACCGGCAATTTTGGCAGGCTTCCTGCTCAGCTTCACTTTCTCATTTGATGATTTCATCATCGCGTTCTTCGTAGCTGGCTCAGAAACAACCCTGCCAATCTACATATTCTCATCCATCCGGCGCGGCGTAACGCCCGAGATCAATGCCATCGGCACTATGGTTATGGGCGCGTCGCTCTTGTTGCTCGTTGCAGCGCAGCTGCTTTTGCGCCGAGGCGCCTCAAAATCGAATAATTAAATAAAGGAACCAATTGACATGCGGCTTGCAGGTAAGGTCGCGCTCGTGACGGGCGCGGGATCAGGAATTGGTCGGGCGGGTTCAATGGCAATGGCACAAGAGGGTGCGCATGTTGTGGTAACCGATCGCGATGCAACACTTGCTGAAGCCACTGTGGCCGCGATCGTTGCACAGGGAAATCAAGCATCTGCCATACAGCTTGATGTGACCGACGACGATGCCCTTACCAGAACCATAGACGAAGCAGTTAAAAACTTCGGTTGTCTTGACGTGTTGCACTCTCACGCTGGGTTGCAGATCGAAGGAACGCTGGAAGAAGTGGAACCAGATGGAATGGATGCTTCTTGGGCATTGAATGTCCGCGCTCACTTCATTGCCGCGCGTGCAGCCGTCCCCCATATGAAATCACACGGTGGAGGCAGCGTGATCGTCACGGCCTCCAATTCTGGGGTTCAATATGACCGGGGTATGATCGCCTATGCGACTACAAAGCACGCTGCTGTTGCGATGGTCCGGCAGATGGCAGCCGACTACGCTGTCCATGCAATCCGTTTCAATGCCCTATGTCCAGGATTTGTAGACACCCCTTTCAATGCAGGCTTCGAAAAGCAGATGGGTGGCCGGGCCAAGCTGGAAAGCTACATCGAGCAGGCGATCCCCATGAGTCGATGGGCAACAGTTGAAGAGATTGGCCATGGGATCGTCTATTTAGCTTCAGATGAATCCGCTTTTATGACGGGGCAAGCCCTGGTTATCGATGGCGGTGAATGCATTTAGTGATGGGTTAGACCGCTCAAGAGAATGTCTATCGCCGCAATTCATTTTGGCGAGCACATTTCAGTCCGCTTTGGGCTCGGTCCGGTCATTCGATGCGGATCATACAAAAGCCCGCTTAGATCTAACGTAGATTTTGCAGCACATTTTTGTGGGACGGTATCTAAATGCACTTTGTAACCAGTTGCCACCATACCCCCGTCAGCGGGTAGCGACCGCTGCAAACGCTACTGCATTTTCTGAATTACAGGGTTTTATTTGGGGCAAAACACACTTGCAGTGTTGCAGGACCTTATCGACTGTGAGAGTGTCAAGCTACTGGCAACGCAAGACATCTTTCAAAAGGATGGTGGCGGCGGCAGTGGAATACAACACCTTGATGTACGAGCGGGTTGGGATAGATCGCTTCGTTTGCAACTAAGATGTCGGGAGTTCGGGTCTCTCATCACCCACCAGTCTCCCAATGAACAACGGTACCCAGCGTCTTTGCGCCAACGCATTGCAACCGATTGCAAGTCCGATGCAATAGTGCATAGTGCTTTCACCATGAATTCACGAGTTAGCCTTACCCTGAACCGAGGGTGCCAATCATGGCTGTGACCCTAAAGGACGTGGCCGCATTGGCCGGTGTTTCGCGGTCCGCCGTTTCCAGAACATTCACTGAAGGTGCGTCCGTTTCCGCCAAGACACGCAGCAAGGTTGAAAAGGCCGCGAAAGAACTGGGGTACAGCCCAAATGCGCTGGCCTCCTCGCTCACGACTGGGCGCACTAAACTGATCGGCTTGATTTCCAATAACTTTCACAACCCGATCTTCCTTGAAGTGTTCGACCAGTTCACGCGTGCTTTGCAGGAACGAGGTCTGCGCCCCCTCATCGTGAATTTGACCGATGAAACGGAACCGGCCAATTCGGTCCGGATGCTGCGGCAATATTCGGTCGATGCCGCGATCGTTGCTTCGTCCACTTTGCCTCCCAGTTTTGCCAAGGCCTTTCACGACGCCGGAGTTCCCGTCGTCCACACATTTGGGCGCTCGGCGACCTCACCCGAGGTGCATGTGGTTGGGATCGACAACGTCGAATGCGGTCGTATGGCTGCCCGCGAGCTGCGCGCACGCGGCTACAAGCGGATCGGATATCTGGGCGGACCCAAAGATGCGACCTCGGCGATGGACCGATTTCGCGGCTTCATGGAAGAGGTCGAGAGACACCCTGTTCTGGAAGTATCTCACTCGTTCGCAGGCGCATATTCATTTGAGGCCGGACGTGAGGAGATGCTGAGGCTGTTGAAGGATGATCCGGCAGAAGGGTACTTCTGCGGTGATGACATTCTGTCCATCGGCGCCTTGTCCGCATTGTCGGATCATGGCCTGAAGCCCGGCAAGGACGTCGGAATAATCGGCTTGAACGACATGGAGATGTCCCGATGGGAAAGTGTGAACCTGACGACGATTCACCAGCCGATCAAACAAATCATCACATCGTCGGTCGATCTGGTCGAAGAGATGCTGAAAGACCCACAGCGCTATCCCGAGGCGCGAATTTTTCCCTGTCGTTTGATCGAGCGGGGCACTCTGCGGCCCCGCCTCTGATCAACGGAAAATCGGCGGGCGGGCGTCCGTCCAGGCTCCGTCTGCCTTGGACGAGGCGACCGCGGCATGGACCGCCGCAATGGACCGAACCCCATCGGACGGCGTGGGCAGACTGTCCCGGACCTTTCCCACAATCGCGTCGGCCAAATCGCAATAGATATTTGCAACCGCCAGAGGGAACCCTTCAGGATGCGCGATAGCGACCCGGGACAGGCGCTGCGCTTCGTCATGCAACCCGCCTTCGCCTTTTTCGATGATCTGCGTTCGGCCACCCACCGGGGTATAGATCAACTGATTGGGCTGCTCGGACGCCCAGCGAAGGCCGCCGATTTCACCAAACACCTGAATGTCAAAGCCGTGCTGGCGGCCGATAGCCACTGACGAAGTCCACAACCGTCCCACTGCGCCGCCTTCGGTGCGGAAGTTGACCATCGCGTCATCTTCCAGTTCGCGGCTTGAGATTGTCGATGCCATGTCGGCGGACAGGCTTTTGACTTCGTCATCACTGATAAAGCTCGCCATGTGCAGCGCGTGAATACCGCAATCGGCGAACTGTCCCGACACGCCCGCCATGGCGGGATCGTAGCGCCAACGGACACGAGGATTGTCCGCATCGGTGGCGTCGCCGTGATGGCCGTGGCTGAAATTGGTCACGACCAGTCGGACTTTACCGATATCCCCTGCTCGCACCATTGCTCGGGCCTGTCGGACCATCGGATAAGCGGAATAGCAGTAGTTCACCGCGCAAATCTTGCCTGAGGTTTCTGCCACGCGCACGATCTCTTCCCCCTCTTCTACCGTCATGGTCATGGGTTTTTCGCACAGGACGTTGAACCCGGCTTCAAGAAACGCCTTTGTGATTTCGAAATGGGTCGAATTCGGCGTGGCGATCGTCACCAGATCAATTCGGTCCGCCCGGTCCTTTTCACCCACCAGCATTTCTTGCCAGTCGCCATAGGCACGATCCGCAGCGACGCCTAGTCTTTGGGCGTATTCGCGACCGACATCGGGCCGATGATCCAGCGCGCCAGCAGCGAATTCGAACATCCCATCGGCCAGTGCGCCCAAACGGTGCGCAGGTCCGATCTGGCTGCCTTCGCCACCACCAATCATTCCCCATTTCAGCTTTGCCATGGTTCTCATCTCTCTTTGGTGTTTTTGTAGTTTTCAGCGCTCAGAAGTCGCCGATTTGTTTCCATTGCCGCTGCTCGGATGATGCCAAAGCCGCGGCCAGAACGCGGTTGACCTCATGCCCGTCGCGGAACGTTGGCCAAATAGCTTTTCCGGTATGAATTGCCTCGAGGAAATCCTTGGCCTCGATGATGATCTGGTCCTGATACCCGGTTCCATGTCCAGGTCCTTGACAGAACGGCTCATAGTCCGGATGGGCGGGGCCTGTCAGGATCTTGGTAAAGCCTCTTTCCGCCTCAGGCCCTTCTCGACGATAGAGCCACAGGGCATTCTGATCCTCCTGATCGAACCGGATAGCTCCTTTTGTACCTGATATTTCATAGGCATAGCCCATCTTGCGGCCCGTGGAAATCCGACTGACGTAAATATTCCCCATCGCACCATTTGCGAAACGACACATGATCTGAGCGTGGTCATCATTTGTCACAGGACCGCCAGGACGCTCGTGGTGAACGGTTTCGACCTCGGCCATAATCTCGACTATCGGCCCGACCAGGGCCATGGCGCCGTTGACCATGTGGGGGGCCAGATCGCCGATTGTTCCGTTGGCCATTCCGGTCGTGCGCCACGTCGCCGGGGCCTCGGGATCGGCATAAAAATCTTCGGTATGCTCGCCGCGGAACCAGGTGATGTCCCCCAGTTCTCCCTGCGCAATCAACTGGCGCGCGAACTGAGTTGCCGGGGTCCGGACATAGTTGAACCCGACCATGTTGGTGACACCTGCTGCCTCAGCCGCTGCGACCATGGCTTGACCATCCTCCAGCGATGAACCGAGTGGTTTTTCACTCAGAACCGGCTTGCCCAGGGCGAACGCCGCCTCAGCAATCTGACGATGCGTCGTTTGCGGCGAGGCAATCACGACGGCCTCGACCGCCGGGTCATTGACCAGCGTGCGCCAATCCTCGGTCGACCGTCGGAAACCATAGGCTGCACGATACCGCTCGGCGCTTTCCGGGCTGGACGCGCAAATCATCTCAAGACGCGGTCGAAGCACAGTGTTGAACACCGCGCCGACGGCAGACATCGCGACCGAATGAGCCTTGCCCATATAGCCGCCACCAACGATTCCAATTCCGATTTCAGGCATCTGTCACGGCTCCGAACAATGTATTTGCAACCGGTTGCAAAATCAGTATCGTGTGAATCGATTCAACGCAAGGACCAACGATCCTCGCCAGCCCCTTTTTGCCGGAGGTAACGACGTGAACGCTTTGATAGACGGTATCAAAGGAAACCGGTTTGCGGTCTTTGGCCGTGCTGGCATGGACCTTTATGCCGATCCTGTTGGCGTCAAAAGCGAAGACGCGAACACGTTTCACGCGGATCTGGGCGGGTCATCGGCGAACATCTGTGCCGGGCTGGTCAAACTGGGCAGCCAGGCGTCGCTGATCACTTCTGTCTCAGATGATGCCGTGGGCCGGTTCTGTTTGAACAAGCTGGCGCATTACGGCGTCGATACGTCCTACATCCGGGTCGTAGGTGGCGAATACCGCATGTCGCTGGCCGTCTACGAAAGCCGGATCGAGAATTTTCAGAATGTCATCTACCGAAACGGTGCCGTCGACTTTCAGGTGACCGAAGATGATATGGATGAGGTCGACTACGGTAAGTTCTCGGCGGTGATCTCTGCCGGAACGGTGTTCGCCTCGGAAACTTCGCGCAGCGCTACGTTTCGCGCGTTCGACAATGCTCGCAAGGCAGATTTGCCGGTCATTTTCGACATTGACTACCGCCCGTATAGCTGGCCATCCCCGGAGGTCGCCGCTGAGGTTCTATCGCGCGCAGGTGAAGCCAGCGACCTGATCGTCGGTAATGACGAAGAGTTCGGGTTCATGGCCGGAGGCATCGACAAGGGCTTGGACAAGGCAAAGGAACTGGCCGCAAAACCGGGCCGGATCGTCATTTACAAGATGGGCGAAAAAGGCGCAGTCACATTTGCTGACGGGCAAGAAATCGAAACTGGCATCTATCCGGTTACGGCCGTGAAACCCAATGGCGCAGGTGACAGCTTTATGGCTGGCCTGTTGGCCTCAATTGCAGCAGGCAGCGAGCTGAAAGAAGCCGTTATGCGCGGCTCGGCCTGTGCATCAATCGTCGTATCAAAACCCGGGTGTGCCCCGGCTATGCCAACATCGCCGGAACTGGACGCGTTTCTCGCCTCTCACCCCGGCCCTACGACATAGGAGACTTCCATGCATATCGCGCCCTATGACAATCAGAACAAACCCATCGTTGACGCCGATGACCCTACTGTACCGCTGAATTACTTTAACATCGTCAAACTGAGAAACGGCGAGGCGTTCGAGTATCAGGTGCCGGGCTATGAGACCTGCATCGTTCCGGCCACCGGCAGTGTCGACGTTGACGTTGAGGGCGTACAATTCGCCAAGCTGGGCAACCGGGGCGAAGACGTTTGGGACGGTGAGCCGGAAGGCGTTTACGTTCCTGTCGGCGCCAAGGTCCAACTGGTCTGCGTGTCGGACGAGACGGAAGTGTTCGTTGCAGGAGCCAAATACGACAAGGTGCTGGACCCTTTCGACGTGCGCGAACATGACTTGGTTCAATACGGCAGCGACGACACTAAAACTCATCGAAAGATCAAGCACATCCTCGGCCAGAAACAGCACGACAAGGTTGGCCGTCTACTGGTCAGTGAACTCTTCACCGTTGGCCAAGGCGGCTGGTCCGGCTTCCCCAGCCATAAGCACGACACCAATCGTCTGCCGGACGAGACCCGGCACGACGAGACATACAACTTCCGCTTCAAACCCAACTGGGGCTCGGGCCTGCAAATGTTGCAACGCGAGGACAACGAGCCGGGTGACGCCTATCACATCGTCGACGGCTCAACGATCTGCATCGACAAGGGCTACCACCCCTGCTGCGTGCTACCCGGGTACGAGATGTATTATTTCACCATTCTTGGCGGTCTTACACAGCGTTCTCTGGTCCAGTTTTTTCAACCCACCCATGCCTATCAGATCGAAACGATCCCGGGCATCAAAGACATGATTGCCAAGTTCAAATGACACTGGCCACCCTGAAAGACGTTCTGATCCCGGCGTATGAACAAGGTTATGCTGTGGGTGGCCTTGTCACCCTTGGGTGGGAAGACATGCGCGCCTATGTGGCCGCAGCTGAAGCCGAAAACGCGCCGGTGATCCTGCAGGCGGGCCCAAGCTGCCGCGAGCATACTCCGCTGCCCATTCTGGGTAAGATGTTCCGCCACCTGGCCGAGAACGCCTCGGTCCCGGTCGTGGCACATCTGGATCATGGTTACACGTTCGAGGAGTGCAAGATCGCGTTGGACAGCGGGTTCACCTCGCTGATGTACGACGGCTCGCGCAAGCCGCTGCAGCAGAACATCGACAAAACCGCCGCCATTGCCGAGATGGCGCATACGGCCGGTATATCCTGCGAAGGCGAGATCGGGTTCGTGGGCTATTACGGTGGCGAAGGGTCGAACGGCACAGACCCGGCCGAGGCCGCAAATTTCGCCCGCGAAAGTGGTGTGGACGCGATGGCAATCTCGGTCGGCAACGTCCACCTGCAGCAAAACAAAGAGGGCGGGTTGGACGAAGAGCGCATTGCGGAAATCGACGCCGCGACCGAGGTGCCTTTGGTCATTCACGGCGGCTCAGGCGTGCCGGTCGAACAGCGCAGCCGGTTGGCGCGAGAAACGTCGATCTGCAAGTTCAACATCGGAACAGAGCTACGTATGGCATTCGGCCACGCCTTGCGCGAGGCGATTAATCGCGACCCGGAACGGTTCGATCGCGTGACTATCCTGAAAGAAACCCATGACCCGGTCGAGGCCGCAGCGAGAATGGTGATCCGCGCCTTCGGAGCCCCGCCGCAGAGGTAAAGCCCGGGGCGGGGTTGGTACAGATTATCCGTCCCGCTCCATGATCCATTCGACCTCAGGGGCCGGGACGAACCGCCATTTCCGCAGCGGTCCCGCCATGACGTTCAGATAGTACATCTCGAACCCATAAGGCGCGCCGCAGGGATGATGGCCGCGCGGGACGGTCACAACATCTCCGTCCGAAACGGCCATGGTTTCATCCAACTGACCGTCATCGGTATAGACCCGCTGAATGCCAAAACCGTTGGCCGGATTCAGTCGGTGGTAATAGGTCTCTTCCAGATAGGTGATACGTGGATAGTCGTCCTCGTCATGGCGGTGGCTGGGGTAAGACGACCAGTGGCCGTTGGGTGTGAAAACTTCGGTCACCAGCAGACTGTCGGCGTAATCCTCGGTCTCCATCGCGATGTTGTTGATATAGCGCGTATTCACGCCCTTTCCCCGTTCCGTCAGGGTGATACCGTCCGGCCCGATCCGGCGCGCTTCGTGACCACCTTTGCCTGGCGCGGAACACGCAGCGATTACGCAATCGGTTTCAGCCACAGCCGCCCAATCAGTACCATTCGGAAGGTACAGGCAATGCGGCGGCGTCTTCTCGAACACGTTCATCCGATCGCCCAGTATACCCCAATTCTGCCCTGCCCCAGTAATGCTGGCCTTGCCCTCAACCATGACCAGAATGACCTCACGATCGCCGGTTGCCTCGCTGACCCTATCCCCTGCCCGCAGATGGTAAAGACCAAACCCGACATAGCGCCACCCGGCACTGGCCGGAGTTATGTCATGCACTTTTCCTCTGCGCCCAAAGGGCTTTTTCAGCAGGTCCGACATGTGTTCTCTCCGTATTAGGCGGGCTTGACGAGCCCGCCTGTAGTTCCTCAGGCAGCTTGCCTTGTTTGTAGGGCCGAGAACGCCTCAGCCAGTTGTCCTTCGCTCCATCCTTCGGCCACCGCACGACGTAGAATATCGGCCTGACTTTCCGGAGCGTTGCCATTGATTGGTGGATCTGTGTCCAGATTGGTCGGGAATGGATAGCCCTCTGCCGTGGCTGCAATAGTAGCGTCCAGCGCGCGACCACTCAGTTCACCACGTTGTTTCAAGGCGACAAGCGAGGGGAACACCGCCTCGGACATGGATCGCCGATCGATGGCCTCCATCGCGAGTCCAAAAGCGGATGAGATTTGCAACAGGTTGGCCATCCGGTCGATATCCGCACTGCGGTTTTCGCCCGCCGCGTGAAACAGCGCGGGGTTGAAGAAAACGGCATCTCCCTTGTCCAGCGGCAACTGAATGCAGGTTTCCTCGAAATGGGTCCGGTGGCTCTCGTCGTGGAACGCAAGGTAGCCCGGCGGATACAACTGGGAAAAGGGCAACAGCTTGGTTGGTCCGCTTTCTACCGGCATATCGCAATGGGCGACCGCGCCCTGCAATGTCAGCGATGCCGTGACCAGATGAGCGTGCGCGGGATAATTCGCTGCTCTTTCCGCGCTCTGAAACCCCAGGTGGTAGTCCCTATGCGCCTGTTGTGCCTTGCCGCCCGGACGCACCTGATTGATCTGAGCGGTAACCTGAAAATTTGGTCCCAACCACGCCTCGCACGCCGCCGCAATCGCCGTATTCCCGAAATAGAGCGCAAAACCTTCAGGGTCGCGCAGGCACTGTTTTTGCAGCGCGTTCCAGATCCGGTCATTCGCGCCAGAGGCGGCGAAGTGATCACCTTCGCCAGCACCGCTTTGACGTTCCTCTACGATGATCTGGCGGAAAACATCGCTGGCACGGTCGATGACGGATGTATCAGCGAACGCTCCTTTCAGAGCGATCACTCCGGCCGATTTACCCAAAACATAGCCCCACTCGGCCAACAGAGCTTTGCGCTTGCCTGCGTTCTCCAGCACCGGGCGCAATGCGTGCATGTCGTAGATCGGAACATTCTTTTTAATCGAGGCGGCATGGGGCACCGCGTCGGCTGCCAGACTCTGCGAGGTCAACACCTTGAATTCATCCAGATCACAGGATTCACGGTCGAAGTAACC
Source organism: Ruegeria sp. HKCCA5491 (assembly GCF_013034565.1). Taxonomy (NCBI): domain Bacteria; kingdom Pseudomonadati; phylum Pseudomonadota; class Alphaproteobacteria; order Rhodobacterales; family Roseobacteraceae; genus Ruegeria; species Ruegeria sp. HKCCA5491. The sequence continues at coordinate 19,571 of NZ_WQGG01000019.1, read as the reverse complement.
AACAAAACCCAGTTCCTGATTTACCATGAGACATCTCCCTTTTTCATGGCTTCGGTGTCGCCCCGCGGGGTCGATCGTTACGCTTGGACCTCCAATCCTGCTTTCGCGCAGACCTCGAGAATATGCTCGTAGCCCTTCTTAGAGTATTCGTAGGGCGGTGCCTTGGCCGGGTCTTGCTCGGCCTCGACCACGATCCAGCCGTCGTAGTCCATGGATTTCAAAGCGTTCGCCACCGCCTGAAAATCGATGCACCCGTCACCCGGGACAGTGAACGCACCGGCAACAACGGCATCCAGAAAACTGCGGTCGTTTTCACGCACATCCTGAACAACCGTTGGACGGATGTCCTTAAAATGAACATGATGGACCCGGTCCCCCCAACGGTTCAAGGTCGCCATGACATCGCCACCGCCGAACAACAGGTGGCCAGTGTCAAAGCACAGTTTTACCTCAGGTCCTGATCCTTCCATCAGCCAGTTCACGTCATCCTCGGTCTCGATGATCGTGCCCATGTGGTGGTGGTAGGCCATCGGCATCCCCTGATCGCCCATCCATTTGGCCAGTTCGGTGATCTTGGCGGCATAGACCAGAACCTCGTCCTTGGACAGTTTGGGTCGGTTATTGACCGGGGTCTCAGCCTGCCCCTGAACGGTGTTCGAACACTCGGCATAGACGATGCACGGGCTATTCAGGGCAACAAACTGCTCAACCTGTTCGCGCACCGCTTCGCGCTCTGTCGCGAAATCGTTGACCAGCGACGCGCCCGAGCACCACCCGCCGCACAGCGCGATGTTATTGCCTTCGAGATAGGCGCGTAACCCTTCGGTATCACTGGGCATACGCTGGCCGCGTTCGACACCGACATAACCGATCTCGCGCGCTTCCTTCAGTGCTTGTTCCATCGTGTAAGCCGCCGTCAGGTCCGGCAAATCATCATTCTGCCAGGCGATCGGAGAAATCCCGATTTTCACGCTCATCTCGTGTTTCTTTCCTTAATCGCCAGCTCATAGGCTGCGCGTTTTTCGTTCACTTCGGGGCGGATGCTGACTTCCGGAACTGCCACTTCCCACCACGTACCGCCGTATTCGGTCGAGGGGTACGGATCAGTGTCGATGACAACCACATAGGGCCCTTTGACATCGCCCCGTTTGGCAAGCGCGCCTTCCAGTTCAGCAACCGAGCTAACCTTGACGGATGTCGCCCCCATCGCCGCCGCGTGGGCCGCGAAATCAATGGCCGAGGGGTTCTCATGCACTGCATGGTCCAGAAGGTTGTTAAACTCGGCTCCGCCAGTGCCCATCTGAAGACGGTTGATGCAGCCAAAGCCACGGTTGTCGGTAATGACTACGGTGAACGAGACACCCATCATCGCCGCCGTCGCCATTTCCGAATTCGCCATCATGTAGGTGCCGTCGCCGGTAAAGCAGATCACATCGCGATCCGGTTGAGCCATTTTAATTCCCATTGCGCCGGCAATCTCATAGCCCATGCAGCTAAAGCCGTACTCCATGTGATAGGCACCAGGGCGCGGCGCTTTCCAGAGTTTGTGGAGTTCTCCCGGCATGGTTCCCGCCGCGCACATGACAACTGTATCGTCATGTGACGCCCGCTGAACCGCGCCAACAACCTGCATATCTGTTGGAAGCGCGTTTCCGTCGCCCGGCGCGTCAGTCAGCTTGTCGACCTTGCCGTACCATTCGGCCTTCAGCGGGGCCGTCACAGGATCGGCGCGGTATCCCTGCAATGCTGCGCCCAATTCCTCCAGCCCAACACGCGCGTCCGATTGCAACGGCATAGCGCCGTGTTTTTCCGCGTCATAGGCAGCCGTATTCAGGCAGATCATCTCGCGTTCCGGATTGGAAAACAGGCCCCAAGACCCGGTGGTGAAGTCTTGCAACCGAGAGCCAACGGCCAGCACAAGATCCGCCTCGGCGCAGACCGAGTTAGCCGGTTCGCCACCGGTCACGCCTACAGGTCCAAGGTTCAACGGGTGATCCCATGCCAAGGCGGACTTACCAGCCTGCGTTTCCGTAATCGGGATGTTGTGCGTTTCCACGAAACTCTGCAGCGCATCCGTCGCGCCCGAATAGTGCACCCCACCCCCTGCGACGATGACCGGACGTTTGGCCACCTTGATGGCCGCGACAGCGCGGGCCAGTTCGCCTTCATCCGGACGGATGCGGCGCTGATACCAGACACGCGGTTCAAAGAAGCTTTCCGGATAATCGTACGCCTCGGCCTGAACGTCCTGACAGAAAGCCAAAGTCGCCGGCCCACATTCAGCGGGGTCCGTCATGGTGCGGAACGCGCGCGGCAACGCGGTCAGCAGGTGTTCCGGCCGTGAGATGCGATCAAAGTACCGGCTGACTGGTTTGAAGCAATCATTGGCGCTGACCGTACCGTCGCCAAAACTCTCGATTTGTTGCAGCACAGGATCGGGACCTCGTGTCGCGAAGACATCGCCGGGAATGATAAGAACCGGCAACCGGTTCACATGGGCCAGCGCGGCCGCCGTCACCATATTGGTTGCACCCGGCCCGATGGACGAGGTTACAGCCATGGCCCTCGTACGTCGCATTTGCTTGGCATAGGCGATGGCACAATGCGCCATGGTTTGTTCATTGTGGCCGCGATAGGTCGGCAGGCTGTCCTTTACGGCATGCAACGCCTCACCCAGCCCGGCCACATTGCCGTGACCAAAAATAGCCCAGACACCTGCTATGAATGGCTCTCCGGCCTCATTCATCTGCGCGCCCAGATAGCGGACCAAAGCTTGCGCTGCGGTCAGTCTGATTGTCTTGCCCATTGTGATCCCTTTCAACTTAAGGCCACCCCGGCCAATCGGTTGAATTCCAGTTTCTCAAATATGTACAGTCCAAGCGGGAACGCGTCAGACCGTGCCGCCCAAAGACCCTTCCAGCTCGGCCAGCTCCTGACCACCTGCCATCAGGTCCTGCAGTTCCTCGGGTGAGATTTCGCCCCGTTTCGCGGTGCCCAGCGTCTGGCCCCGGTTCAACACGGTAAAGCGATCGCCGACGGCCAGCGCGTGACGCACGTTGTGGCTGATGAAAACCACACCCACACCCTGACTGCGCACCTTGTCGATGGTCGCCAGAACATTGGACGTCTGGCGCACGCCCAACGCCGAAGTTGGTTCGTCCAGGATCAGGATCTTTGCGCCGAAATGAACCGCACGAGCAATTGCAACTGTCTGACGCTCACCACCGGACAAGGTACCTACGGCCTGGTCCGGTCCACGCAGGTTGATGCCCATCTTGCGCATCTCTTCCATGGTGATTTCATCGGCCAGCTTCTTGTCGAAGAAATTGATCCCGGCGACCTTGCGCGTGGGTTCGTTGCCCATGAAGAAATTCCGACTGACACTCATCAACGGGATCATCGCCAGGTGCTGGTGTACCGTCGCGATCCCGGCTGCAATGGCGTCACGCGGGTCTTCGAAATGCATGGGCTTATCTTCGAAGAAGATCTCACCCGCTGTTGGTTTGTGGACTCCGGACATGGTCTTGATGAAGGTCGATTTGCCCGCACCATTGTCGCCCAGCAGACAGTGACACTCCCCAGGTTTCAGATCAAAGCTGACACCGGCAAGGGCGATCACAGAGCCAAAGTGTTTCTGAATGTCTACCATCCGAATGATCGGTTTCTGGTCCTGGGCGTCGCCGTGATGGAATTTGGTATCTTCGGTCATCTCACCGTTCTCCCGTGATGATGCGACGGATGTAGGTGTTCAGGATTACGGCGCCCAGCAGGATCACGCCAAGGAACACCCGGAACAGCGAGCTTTCGACCCCTGCAAAGAACAACCCCTGCTGAACCACACCAAAGATCAGTGCCCCGAGAGCCGCACCCAGAACCGAGCCATAGCCGCCGGTCAGCAACGCGCCACCGATCACCACCGCGATAATGGCCTCGAACTCTTTGAGCAGGCCCCGGTCCGCACCGGCCGAGCCGAACTCCATCACCTGACAGGTCGCAAAGACGGTCGCACAGAAGGCGGTAAACATGAACATCAGAACTTTGACCCGGTTCACAGGAACACCCGAGTTCCTTGCGGCCTCGGCGTCTCCGCCCGAGGCAAAGATCCAGTTTCCGAATTTGGTTTTGGTCAGCAGCACATGACCAAAGATGATGATCACCAGTGCCCAAATCAGCAGCATCGGAATACCGTCGACCACAGGCTGACCTTGACGCGTGCCGCGTTCAAAGGTTTCGATCAGGCCGTTGTCACCGAGCCAGACGAAAAAGCCCTGCCCAACTTTGCCGCCGAACACCGACGCCAGCCAGTCGCCCTCGGCCACGTCGCGGATACCGCCGATGATGGTTTTCCGCTCGATGGTCTGAGGCAGGTAGATGGTGAAGCCGCGCAGAATGAACAGGAATGCCAACGTCACGATAAAACTGGGCAGGCCGGTACGCACGACAATGTACCCGTTGACCGCCCCGATCGATACGCAAAGCGCGAAGGTTACAATAATGGCCATCCAGACCGGCCAGCTGAGCGTGACGGAAAAGATCGCGATCATCATGCCTGCAAAGCCGATCATCGAACCAACGGACAAATCAAATTCGCCCGCGATCATCAACAAACACGCACCTACGGCAATGATCATGAACTGAGCAGAGACCACGGACCAGTTCATCACTCCCTGAGCGGTGAACATGCCGCTATCAAAGGCGAACAGCAGGAAAAACGTGAACACTGCCACCGTGCCGACCATGCCACCCAATTCCGGGCGGATCAGGGCTCGGCGCAGGGGTGAGATCTCTTTGATCCGCTCGTCGCCGCCGCTTACGGTTTGCGCTGACTCAGCCATTGTTGCCTCCTTCGCGCTTCGTTCTGAATGCTTTTATGATGGGGTGCGGACACACATCCGGCGTCCGCACCGTTTCAAAAATCAGCGGTATTCGCCCGCGAATTCTTCGATCTTTTCCAACCCGTCTGCGGTCACGAAACCGGGACCCGAGTTGATGTTGTTGCCCGGCAGAACGCCGTAACGGTGGTAGTTGGCCATCACGACAACCGGCAGGTAAGCCTGCAGGAAGGGCTGCTGGTCGATGCCCCACTGGATCACGCCGCTTTTGATGCCTTTGACGATCTCGCCACCCAAGTCAAAGGTGCCAAAGTAGATGTCGCCGGCCATGCCGTTTTCTTCCAGCGCCAGAATGGTCGGGTCCGCCGAGGTCGGGCCAAGCGTCAGAACTGCTTCTGTTTCAGGGTTGGCCGACAGATACGCCAGAACACGATTCTTAATCTCGGCCGGGTCCTGACCCGCGTCGATCATCTGCTCGCCCAACTCGATACCCAGACCGTCGGCAAAGCCCTGGCAACGTTCCTGGCTGGACGGCTGCACGATGTAATGGTTCACACACAGGAAGGATCCGATGCCATCGTCTTTGGCCCGTTGGCCTGCAGCGAAACCGGCGTCATATTCAGGCTGGCCAACATACATCAGCGCGCCAACTTCACGCGCCTTTTCCGGTGTCCCGGTGTTCATGATGATGACGTCGATACCAGAATCCACGGCCGCCTTGATCGGGCCTTCCAGAATGTCCGGGTCAGCCAGGGTAGTGATGATGCCGTTTGGTCCCGATGCTGCGGCCTGATCAATGATCCGCGCCATGTCTGCAAGGTCACCGGTCGGCGGGTTGCGGTATTCAACCTCAACGCCCATTTGCTCGCCCGCCAAGGCGATGCCGTTTTTTATGGTGTTCCACCAGCTGTCACTGTCCGGGGCGTGGCTGATCAGAATGTACTTCTCGCCCTCCGCTGCCGCGCCAGTGGCACCGGCGAATGCGACGGCGCTGGCCATCAGAACCCCTTTTACGAACGTTTTCATTTCCATTCCTCCCAATAGAACTGTCAATCGTATTGTCTGGGCTTCAGCCCCAGTCATTCGGCATTGGCCGAATCTCCTCCGCCCCCAAGTGAACCGGGGCTGTGTCCAGTTTCAGGAAATCCGATCATTTTGCAACCGGTTTCAAAACATCACTCAGCATGACCGGCATTCCGGAACGCGCCGAACGGGTCGCAGCTTCGGCCATCGCCAGTGCTGCGACGCCGTCTTCCAGAGTAACCGGCATATCCGACCCGGCTTGTACGGCGTCAACAAATGCGCCCCATTCTGTCCGGTAAGCAGTCATGTAACGTTCCAGGAAAAAGTAGGTCGGCTTGGCACCGACAACACCATCCACCGTCGACTTCACCACCGAGTTTTCCAGGATGTTGTGCGCCTGAAGCAGCCCCTTCGACCCCAACAGCTCAACCCGCTGGTCATAACCATACACGGCGCGTCTAGAATTCTTGATTGCAGCGACCCGACCATCTGCGTAAGTCATTGTAACAACAGCGGTATCATAGTCCCCCGCCTGACCAATCTCAGGGTCGACAACTGATGTTCCGACAGCTGAAATCACTGTGGGCAACTGCCCCATCAAATAGTTTGCCATGTCGAAATCGTGGATCATCATATCCCGGAACAAACCGCCCGAGACTTTGACGTAGCTGATAGGTGGCGGGGCCGGGTCAAAGGACGTGATCGATAGCAATTCCGCCTTGCCAATCTCTCCTGCCTCGAACGAGGCTTTTAGTGCCGAGAAATTGGGATCAAACCGACGGTTGAACCCGACCATAACCGGCTGACCGGTTTCCGATGCGTTTGTCTGACACGCAATAGCCCGATTCAGGTCCAGATCGACGGGTTTTTCGCAAAGTACGGCTTTTCCCGCGCGAGTCGCCGCCTCGATGAGGTCGGAATGTGTATCGGTGGGCGTGGCAATCAGAACCGCATCAATGGACGCATCCGCGATGATGTCTTCCGAACTGCGTGTTTCGGCCTGATATTCTCCCGCCAGACTTTCTGCCGCTTTGGGAACGGCATCTGACACCGCAGCCAATACGCTTTTAGGATGCTCACTGATGGCTTGCGCATGTACACGGCCAATCCGTCCGGCCCCTAACAATCCGATCTTGAGCATGCAGCTTCTCCAAATCCAGTCTTCGCGCGCAGCATGTTTCTCTTTGCAACCGGTTGCAAGATATTTTTTCATCAACTTGGGAAAGTTGCGAGGGATCGCCTTGTCCTCAGCGGCCTTCAACAGTTGGGCAGGCACGCAGCCCGCGCTTGATTTTGTTGTGTCTTGGTGAATTTGAACGCGGAACGAAGCCGAAATCTCCTTCGGCTTTATCATCCTGTCGTTGATTTACTTGCGCCCGCTATACGCCAGATTAAACGGCGTCCGCCTCAACACGGGTAACGAAGAAGACAACATCTTCGAAATCAAAGCCCCCTGCAACGGTCAGGTCTTCGAATCCGATGATCATTGCCTCACCGCCCCTGGCGGTTCCGGGCAGCGCGTGTTGCCAATCATCGGCATCAGACAATTCTGCCGCCCAAGCGGCCCGTCCTGAACAACAAAGAACCCAAGACGAAGTTTGCGACGAGTTGGAAGACGAGGCCGACGACGATCGCGCATATCTAGAAGAAGAAGTCGATGAAGCGTGCATAGATTTGAAGCAGGAAACGGGAAAGGACTGCGATTGGTCAGGTTGTAAGTCCAGCCCACCTTTCGCACTGCCCTATTAAGACCGGACTAGTTATATTGATCTCTAGCCAGTCGTTCGCATATGGCATCTTGTCCATGACGCTTCACCGACTGCTTTGAGCTATGCCTCGGGAAGCCCTACTTTCAGTAGCCGCAACGGAAGCACGTTTTGAAAATCCGTTATCCTCGGTTAACCTCCCAAAGCAATCTGCACGGGACAAGAGGGGCACTTATCATGAACGGATTGAAGACAGTCAGCGCCGCGGGTTTTCTGACTTTTTCCCAGTCAATCGAAGCGCTTGCTCAGGAGCAGCCAACCCCAGAGATGCAGAAAGCAATCGAGTTCTTCAACCAAGCGGGAAATCCTGAAGGACGATGGATTGAAGGCGAGACGATGGTGCCTTACGTCGAAGCTGCATCCCATTTTAATGCAGCCATGCTTTACTATCCCGGAACTGAAGAATTGCAGGACAATGAGATCCGCGTGAGCTTCATGGGTTCGACATACTACCCATCACAGGATCAATCCGGGATGAGCATTTATGTAGAACTCGGAAACGGTGATCGTTTCGTTTTTGACATGGGGATTGGTTCACTGCGGAACTACAACAGCTTCTCCGTTCCCTTCAATACAATCAATCACGTCTTCATTTCCCACCTTCATATGGATCACGTGAGCGACCTGCCCTACTTCACGATGTTCCGTCCCATTCAAGGTGGTTACACACCATTGAATATTTACGGCCCGAGCGGGTCCGAACCTCAGTATGGAACGCAGCATTTCGTCGACAGCATGATGGCCATGACATCGTGGCACCAAGATAGCTTTAATGCCTGGCCTGTCGGCGAAGGCTATAACCCTAATGTAGTGGAATTCGACTACATGGATGAAGGTGGGACGGTGTACGAAGCCAACGGGGTCAAAGTCACCCATTGGCCAACATCGCACACCAAAGATGGCGCGACGAGCTACAGATTGGATTGGAATGGTAAAAGCCTTTGCTACACAGGTGACAACCGTCCGAACAGCTTGACGATAAAGTATTGTGGAGGCGTGGACATGCTGATCAGCGAAGTTCAAACCGCCACTGTCTCTGTTACCTCTCGTGCACTGGGAATGCCGGCTGCAATGGCGGCGTACACAATCGACACATCGCACACGCCAGCCTATGGCCTAGGTTATATCTGTGAGCAGACTCAGCCTAAAGTCTGTGTCGCCTCGCACTACAGCTATGACGATGTTTTCAACAACGAAACGGTTGCCGAGGTGCGCTACCATTATAAAGGAGCGTTTGCGTTCGGTGCGCCTGACCTCGTCGTTTTCAACTTGCACGGTGACGGAAAAGTATGGTGGCGCGAGGGGGTCACAGGTGAATCCAATCAGGTGCCACGACCAGTGTATACAGATGATGAGATCACGTTCCCCGCTCCAAAACATCAAGTTTACGATGTGATTAACGAAACTATTGAGGCCAACGAGATAGACCCAGAACTCTGGTATCCACCTGAGAAGAAGCCAGAGCTTGTACGCGAGTGGCCTTTAACCGAAGACATCACAATACCAAACCCGTTTGCCAATTAAAGCGGAGCCAATGCGAATTCCGTCAATAATGCTGATCCTCACGTTGCTAGGTTCAGCAAGTTTCGCCGGGCCTGCTCGACCGGTCGATTGGAGTGATTTAGGTAACAACTTATCTTCGCAGAAGAACCCGTATTACGGCCTAACCGCAGACGAAGCCAGACTGGTGGGAGTTCTTGTGCATACAGCAGAGATGCGGGAAGCCGGTAAAGCTCTTTCCCCGCATGTGCTACAGGGCGAAAAAATAGCACTGTCGGCGCTAAACAGTGTTGGCATCGACGGCGCTGCCAAAGTTACTGATGTAGCAGAGTTCGGCAAAATGATGGACTCCAGTCGCAATGTCCTGAATGATCGTCTTATGGGTCAATCTATTGAAATTTCCGGCTTCGTTTTACCTCTGAACTTCACCGACACAAAGATAACTGAGTTTGTTTTGGTTCCTTTTGCAGGAGCATGTGTTCACACACCCCCTCCGTCGCGAAATCAAATGATAGTGGTCAATTATCCGGAAGGTTTTTTAGTAAACGGCTTATTCCAGGCGGTGGCTATTTCTGGGCAATTGGTTAGGGGTGATACGGTACGCTCGATTGGATTTTCCGATGGTATTTCATCACTTGATATCGGGTATCAGATGGAGGCGGTTTTTGTTGATCCATTGTGAGAACCAGCAAGGCTGCTGTGTCCTGTTGGGCGATCATTCGCAAAATTCCGCTAACGTTCGCAGCGAGCCCTTGGTGACCAATGCCGCTCCATACCACAACCGCTGAAAGGGGCGAAAATCAATGTATTCCGCGGTTGCATGTTAGAAGTTCCAGGAAGCTAGTACGAAAAAGAGTTATGGGAGACATATTGGGCAAGAACTGCTCTGCTCCCACTTTTCCAAATCTCGTTTAACCACCCGGAAAAGGCTGCAATAAACGGTGCACCATGGCCAAATTCGCCACAATACAGGTCCTGCTCAAGCCAAAGACCTGGATCAGCTTTGGCCGCCAGCGCCGTTTTTCTCAGATCCTCCCAAACGGGATCATTGGGGGCGATCTCTGAGCCGTCTTCGCGAATCCCTGCGCACATCCTGCACCAAAAAGCTTCTGCTAGAGCGAGTCCGTTTATAGAAGAGCCTGAAGCAATTGCATCACGCACCGAGGGCAGAACGAACCCAGGGTGTCGCGCCGATCCGTCGAACGCGACTCGGCGCGTTGTGTCGTGAATTGCAGTGTTTTCAAACCGACGTTCAACCAGCCCAAGGTACTCTTGCGGGGTCGTTCCAGGAACAGCGTCGACCTGAGGTAGAATTTCTTCGATTTGAACTTTTCTGAAAAACGCCGCTATGTCGGGGTCTTGCATACAGGCCGAAATCGTGGGGACATTCAGTATCTCCCCGACATTCGCGAGCAGTTGGTGGCCCCCGTTCAATATGCGAAGCTTCAAGGCCTCATACGCGTGAACATCCTTGGTCAGTGTGACACCTACATGTTCAAGCGACGGTCGTCCAGCGCAGAAGTCATCCTCGATGACCCATTGACGAAAGTTCTCGTGCGAAACCGGAGCGTGATCATCAACACCAAACGCTTGGCATTGCGCAATCACCTGGTCAGTCGTTGCCGGCACGATGCAGTCCACCATCGAATTGGGAAAAGCAACGTTCCGGTCGATCCAATCGGCTAGATCAGGGTCCGAGAGGCGAGCCAGTCCTACAATACAATTTCGAAGGATAGTGCCATTACCCTGGAGATTATCACAACTCAGCGCGGTGAAGGGGGACAAGCCGTTCGCGCGGCGTATCCCGAGCGCTGCGACCATTGCGCCAAAAACCGTTCGCGGATGGCTTGGGTTTGCGGCATCATAGCGGATATCATCGTGATCCGTGTCCAAACCGCCGGTGCTTGCACTAAGGAAATAACCGCCCTCGGTCACAGTCAGGGACACAATCCGGATAGACGGATCAGCCATCGCCCGGATAAGCGCGGCGTTGTCCTCTTCGATCGGCAGGTAATCAATCAACGGGCCTATGACCTCTGCGGATACTCCTTTGGGATCCAGCTCAATCAGGGTGGTCAGACAATCTTGCGCCTGCAACTTCTCGCGCATCTTGGCATCATAACTGCGTACGCCTGCTCCAATGATGGCCCAATCGCGGGCCTGGCCCTGCTGCAAAAGCTGATGAATGTACCAAGCCTGATGGGCGCGGTGGAAATTGCCAAGCCCGATATGGACGATGCCCGGCGTCAGGTCCGAACGTTGATAAGCAGGGGTTCTGACAATCGCTGGCAGGTCTGCAAGCCTGTCGCGCCTTAGCTGGATGGGAGGGGTTGAATCTGCCACAGGGGTCATCAGTTCATCCAATTTCCGCCGTCAACATTGTAGGTCTGGGCGACGATGTACTTGGCCTCGTCCGAGGCTAGAAACACTGCCATCCCGGTTAGGTCTTCAGCCCGGCCCATGCGGCCATAGGGAACGGCCGCCGCCACTTCGCGTTTCTTCTGCCCCGAAGGTTTGTCTTCGTGTTTGGCAAAGAACGCATCGACACCGTCCCAGTGTTCGCCATCCACCACACCCGGAGCTATCGCGTTCACATTTATCCCATTTGAGATCAGGTTCAGGCCCGCAGATTGAGTCAGGGAAATGATCGCAGCCTTGCTGGCGCAATAAACGGCGACCAGAGGCTCACCGCGCCGCCCGGCTTGCGACGCCATGTTGATGATCCTGCCTTTGGTGCCATGCGCAATCATGTGGCGCGCCACGGCCTGCATGGTGAACAAGGCACCGGCGACGTTGATGTCGAAGACACGCTGGTAGTCGGCGCGCTCAATCTCAACAATCGGAGCGGCAGTGAAGATCGCCGCGTTGTTGATCAATATGTCGATCGGGCCGAAATGGGATGCCGTGCGGGTGATGGCGTCGTCGATACTTTGCTGGTTTGTCACGTCCATCTCGATTGCTAAAGCCGTCACGCCGATCTCGGTCGCGGCCTGCAGCGCGCGCTGGATGTCGATATCGGCGATCGCGACACGGGCGCCTTCAGCAACATATGCTTTGGCAAAGGCCAGCCCTATGCCGCGCGCAGCCCCTGTTATCAGGGCGGTTTTACCAGCCAGACGTGTCATTCGATCCGCAAGCCTTTCGCATCGAACCGGTGGATCACATCGGCGCGTGGTGTCAGGTGAATGCGGTCGCCATGTCGGAAACCGACCTCGCCATCTGCGCGGACAGTGATCGTATCGGCCAGCCCGGTTTCGTGGACATGGAAAAATGTATCCGAGCCCAGATGTTCGGAAACGCTCACCACCCCGGACCAGTCCCCTTCGGCTTCTGAAACTGTGATATGCTCAGGCCGTATTCCGATGGTCTGAGCGCCGTGTTTCGCGGCCTCTTCGCCCTCAATGAAGTTCATTTTGGGGGAGCCGATGAAGCCCGCAACAAACAGGTTGCGCGGTGTCCGGTACAGCTCTAGCGGGCTCCCGACCTGTTCGATAACGCCAGCCTGAAGGACGACAATCTTGTCGGCCATGGTCATGGCTTCGACCTGATCGTGGGTTACGTAGATCATTGTGGTGGCGAGGCGTTCGTGCAATTCGCTGATCTCTAGCCGCATACCGACCCGCAGCGCCGCGTCGAGGTTGGACAAAGGTTCGTCGAACAGAAATGCCGCCGGTTCGCGCACAATCGCGCGCCCGATGGCAACCCGCTGGCGTTGGCCGCCCGATAGCTGTCCTGGGCGGCGGTCCAGATAGTCGGTCAGGTTCAGGACGCTGGCGGCACCTTCGACGCGTTTGTTGATCTCGGCCTGATCCAGTTTTGCCATCCGAAGGGGAAAAGCGATGTTCTTACGCACCGTCATATGCGGATACAAAGCATAGGATTGGAACACCATCGCCAGCCCTCGTTTCGCCGGCGGGACATCGGTGGCATCAGAGCCGTCGATGTCGATGGAGCCCGAGGTAATGTCCTCCAGCCCCGCGATCAGACGCAGCAGGGTTGATTTGCCGCAACCCGACGGACCGACGAAGACAGTGAACTCGCCATCTTCGATGGTCAGGTCAAGTGGTGGAATGACCTGCACATCGCCGAAGCTTTTGGTCACGGACTTGAGTTGGATGCGTCCCATGTGTCGTGTTCCTTATTTCACAGCGCCGAAGGTCAGGCCGCGGACAAGTTGTTTCTGGCTGAACCAGCCAAGGATCAGGATTGGTGCAATTGCCATTGTCGAGGCCGCGCTAAGTTTGGCAAAGAACAGGCCCTCGGGGCTGGAATAGCTGGCGATAAAGGCCGTCAATGGTGCCGCGTCGACGGCGGTCAGGTTGAGGGTCCAGAACGCCTCGTTCCAGGCTAGTATGAAGTTCAGCAAGACGGTCGAGGCGATCCCGGGGATAGCCATGGGCGTCAGGACATAGAGGATTTCCTCTTTCAAGGTCGCCCCGTCCATCCGCGCGGCCTCCAGAATTTCGCCGGGGATTTCGCGGAAATAAGTGTAAAGCATCCAGACAATGATCGGCAGGTTGATCAGCATCAGGACCACGACCAACCCTCCGCGCGTGTCCAGCAGTCCCAGCCGAATGAACAGCAGGTAGATCGGATAGAGAACGCCAACCGCAGGCAGCATCTTCGTGGACAGCATCCACAGTAGGATGTCTTTGGTGCGTTTCGAGGGCACGAAGGCCATGGCCCATGCGGCGGGGACGGCGATGATCACACCCAGAACAGTCGAGCCCCCGGCGATAATGACCGAATTCCACAGGAACCGCATATAGTCCGAGCGTTCCTGCACGATGGCATAGTTTTCCAACGTCCAATTGAAGTTCAAGAACAGCGGTGGGCTGGCAATCGCCTGTGCCTCGGTCTTGAAGCTGGTCAGGATGGTCCAGAGGATCGGGAAAAAGATCAGCAAACCAACGGCCCAAGCGAGAGCGGTATTCAGCGATTTACGGCGGGTGGTGACAGCGCGGGCCATGGTCTTACCTCCTCACGCGTCCAGGTTCTTGCCGACGATGCGCATCAGGAAGATCGCAACGATGTTGGCTAAGATGATTGCGTAGACACCTCCGGCTGATCCAAGGCCAACGTTCTGGCTTTCCAGCACACGCTGGAAGATCAGGTAGGTGAGTGTGCGGGTGCCGAATGCGCCGCCGGTGGTCACGAAGATTTCGGCAAAGATCGACAGAAGAAAGATTGTTTGGATCAGGATCACGATGGTGATCGCCCGGCTCAGATGCGGCAGGATGATGTGGTAGAAGCGCTTCAGTACCGGCGCACCATCCATCTCGGCTGCTTCCAACTGCTCGCTGTCCAGCGATTGGATCGCGGTTAGCAGGATGAGCGTGGCAAAGGGCAACCACTGCCAGGACACGATCATGATGATCGAGGTCATGGATGCCTCGGACAACCACGAGATCGGCTCGGCCCCAAAAAAGCGCCACAGGTGGGCCAACAGACCGTTGACCGGGTCCATGAACATGTTCTTCCAGACCAGCGCGGATACCGTTGGCATAACGAAGAAGGGCGCGATCACGAGGATGCGGACAATACCTTGGCCCCACATCGGTTGATCCAGAAGCATTGCCAGTAGGATGCCCAGGATAACAGTAATGATCAGAACGCCTCCGACGATCACCAGCGTTGCCTGAACTGCGGGCCAGAAGGAGCTGGACGACACGAACCGAACGTAGTTGTCAATTCCAACCCAGCCCAGATCACCACCGCGCAGAGGCAGATATTTCTTGAAGGAGAAATAAAGCGTCATCGTCAGCGGCACGAGCATCCAGCCAAGCAGCAGGACCACTGCAGGTGCCATCATCAGGCGAGCAACCGAGCGGGAATGTAGAGTTGCCATAACGCAAACCCTCTATTTTCAGGCGTAGCGTAGCCTGCGAGAAAAACGCGAGTCGTGGAAGAGAATTGCGGGGGGGCATCAATGCTGCCCGCCCGCCGGGGAGGAGGCCTCAGTACCCTGCGGCTTCCATTTCTTCGGCTGTGAAAGCCTGCGCTTTGGCCAGCGCTTCCTCAACCGTTTGCTGTCCGGCATAGACGGCTGAGAACTCCTGGCTGACTTGCGTCGCAATACCTGCAAATTCCGGGATCGCCGCAAACTGAATGCCGACATATGGCACCGGCTTGACCGTCGGGTTGTTCGGATCAGCCGACAGGATCGAGTCCAATGTCATCTTGGCAAATGGAACCTTCTGGTATTCCGGGTTCTCATACAAAGAAGATCGCGCGCCCGGTGGGACATTTGCCCAGCCTTCGTTTTCTGCGACCAACTCGATGTAGTCTTTTGAAGTGGCCCATTCGATGAATTGCTTGGCCGCGTCTTCTTGCTGTGTACCGGCCGGAATGGCCAGTGCCCAAGCCCAAAGCCAGTTGGAGCGCTTGCCCAATCCGGTGTCGGGTGCCAGAGCAAAACCAACGCTATCCGCAACGGTCGAGTCATCGGGATTGGTCACAAATGACGCCGCAACAGTGGCGTCGATCCACATGCCACATTTACCCTGTTGGAACAATGACAGGTTCTCGTTGAACCCGTTGGTCGCATAGCCTGCGGGACCGGATTCTGTCATCATTTCAACGTAGAAATTCAGCGTGTCGGACCATTCAGGCTGATCAAACTGGGGCTTCCAATCTTCGTCGAACCAGCGTGCGCCGAACGAGTTGGACATGGCCGTGATGAACGCACCGCCTTCACCCCAACCGGCTTTGCCGCGCAGGCAGATTCCGTTGATGTCGGCGTCCCGGTCAGTCATGGCCGCTGCGGCCTCTTTGATGAATTGCCAGCTTGGCGCTTCGGGCATTTCCATGCCTGCTTTTTCCATCAAGTCGGTGCGATACATGATCATCGAGCTTTCGCCGTAAAACGGCGCAGCAAAAAGTGTTCCGTCATGGCTCAGACCGCCCGACATAGCAGGCAGGATGTCACCGACGTCATATTCCTCTGACAAACCATCCAGCGGAACCAGCCAGCCGTTCGCACCCCAGATCGGGGTTTCGTACATGCCGATTGTCATGATGTCGAACTGACCACCCTTGGTGGTGATGTCGGTGGTCACGCGCTGGCGCAAAACGTTCTCTTCCAGCGTCACCCATTCGACTTCAACGCCCGTCGCTTCGGTGAATTTGTCGGTATAGCCCTGCATCCGGATCATATCGCCGTTGTTTACGGTTGCGATCGTTATGGATTGTGCGTGGGCCGCTGCCGTTGCGACGAAAGTCAGCGCAGTCGCCGCACGAAGTGCGTGTTTCAAGTACATCCCTGTCCTCCCTGAGCTTGGATGCTGTGCAGAGAGCCTAGTTCAGGATTTGTCGCGCCGTCAATAAAAACTTTACGCGCGTTAATTTTAGATCGTCATGCAGATTCCCTCAGCACCAATCGCGCAGGGAAGAGAGTTTCTGTTCGGCTCTCGAATTTCCCACCGTTTTCAATGAGTTCGAAAAGTGTTTCAACACTTCGCGCGGCCACATTGTCATAGTCATGCGCGGCGGTCGTCAGTGACGGGCAGGTGAATTTTGCAAACGGATGATCGTCGTTCGACGCCACCCGCAGTGTACAATCGTCTTTCCTACCAACGCGAATCCCCTGTTCGAAACACGCCGCCAGAAAGCCGATGGCCAATCGGTCATTGCTACACAGAACTGAATCCGTGCGCAGCTTGCGTTCATCCAAAGCCTTGAGCGCACCCTTTCGGCCAATCTCTTCAAAGGCCCAACCTGTGCCTTCGATTTTGATCACATGCGGCTCAAAACCCAGCCGATCCATTACGTCGACATAAGCCTTGCGTCGCTTGTTGGCATTGGGGTTCGCAGGTGTCCGCATTTCGAAAAACGAAGGCGGCTCGCCGGTGCGAGTCATGTATTCTACGGTCTGAGACACAAAGCTGAAATTATCCGACCCGATAAACGCTGCGCCCAATCCATCGAGGTTACTGTCGAACAGAACCGTTGGCACACTGGCGCAGAATTTCTCAATAGCGGACTTGTCTGAGATACGTCCCAAAGGCGCCAACAAAACGCCCGCGGGTTTCAAGGATTGTAAGCCGTCCAGGATTTCGTTTTCCAGTTTTTGTTCGCCATGAGAGCTGAACAGAAACGGGCGGTACCCGGCTGCGATACAGCTTTGTTCTAGATACCGCGCGATTTCAGCGAAAAACGGATCGGCCAGGTAGGGCACGACGATGCCGATATTCTTGGTCAGCTTGCGGTTCTGGTTCACAGCATAGATGTTCGGGCGATAGTCAAACTGTTCCAGTGCTTCTTCTATGCGTGCCCGTGTAGTTGGGCGAACGCTGTCTGGGTCGTGAAAGTACTTGGACACCGTGGGGCGCGAGATCCCGCTAAGGGCTGCGAACTCTTCCATGTTCTTTATCTTGGTCATACCTGTCTGCCTGCCGACCTGAGCCGCCTTGATCTTATCCTATTTTTACATATTCTTTGCGCGCGGCAAAAAGATCAATAGCAAGACAAGTTCCGAACTTTAGTGCAGGTAAGGGGTTTGAATGTATCTCGGGATCGACATCGGAACGTCTGCGGTCAAACTTGTCTGTGCAGACACTGATCGAATTCTGACGACGTCTTCTGTAGCGATAAAAACGTCCTCACCGCAGCCCGGTTGGTCAGAGCAGCATCCGGATCTTTGGTGGCAGGCGACACGCGACGCCTTGGACCAACTATCTGGGCAAATCACGCTGTCCGAGGTGAAAGCGATCGGGTTGTCAGGCCAGATGCACGGAGCCGTTTTGCTGAACCGTGATTTGCACCCAATCCGCCCGGCAATCCTGTGGAATGACAGCAGGGCAGTACAGGAATGTGAGGACCTACGCGCGGCCCAGCCGGAGATTGGTCATATTGCCGGCGTCCCTCCCTTGCCGGGCTTTACCGCGCCCAAAATTGCTTGGTTGAAAAAACATGAGCCTGCCAACTATGCAAAGCTTTCCCATATTCTGCTGCCCAAGGACTATGTCGGGTTGCGCCTGCATGGAGAGTTGGTAACCGACGCATCCGATGCCGCCGGAACATTGTGGCTCGATCAGGCGTCGCGCGACTGGCACGCCGGTATCGTTGAAGCCACTGATGTTGCAGGGGACTGGCTTCCGCAGATATTCGATGGCCACAATTGCGTTGGGGCTGTGTCAGCGCAAGCGGCAACTGAGACGGGCTTGAAACCCGGCACGCCAGTCGTTGCAGGAGGTGGAGATGCAGCAACCGGGGCAGTGTCTTTGGGCGCCACCGAACCGGGGCGAGGTTTCATCTCGTTAGGAACTTCCGGCCAGTTGTTCGTGGCGGACCGGGCTTACAAACCCAATCCCGAACGTTATGTACATGCTTTTGCGCACACTTTGCCCGACCGGTGGTATCAAATGGCAGCGATGCTGAATGGCGCAAGGCCTATTTCATGGATTGGCGGTCAATTGGGATTGTCCGCAGCCGAAGTTGTTGCGCTTGCCGAAACGGTCAGCGGGGACCGCGTACCAATTTTTCTGCCCTATCTAACGGGGGAACGTAGCCCGCATGGCGACCCGCATATCCGAGCCTGTTTCTTTGGCCTGGAGGATTCCACAACACGCGCAGACATCTGCCGTTCCGTGGTGGAAGCGATTGCTTTCTGCTTTGCCGATGCGGCACAGAGTTTCGGTGACAGTATTAAAGAATTGCCGGAACTCGCAGCAATCGGAGGAGGCAGCAGATCAGAACTGCTGTTGAGACTGATCGCGACAGTGACCGAAAAACCGGTTGTGAGGTCGGATGGGGCAGATTCCGGTCCGGCATATGGCGCCGCCCGGCTGGCGGCTTTTGGAGAAGGTGCATTGGACAGAGCTGACCTTGCACTTCAACCACCAACAACAGACATGTTTGAACCGGCGGATATGGCACCATTGTTCGAACGGTTGGCGCGGTTTCGGAAGCTTTATACAGCAGTCAGTCTAGCTGAATAATTACCCGGCACGGTCAACCAAATTTACGCCGCCTGCCCTTCCCACGGTGGGTTTGTTGGGATCTCAACGATCCGCAAACACGCGCACCTTGACCAACAGAACATGCGATTTCGAATAGATGCGTTACGGAACCACTTCTTCCTCTGTTTTCTAGTCCGGAAAAGCCTGACGAAGTTTGCCCAACAAAGGCTCCCCCTGAACGCTGCACAGCGAGTTTACAGAGATGCCGCGCCGGTAACGGCGATGAGCTTTTGGGGTCAATTCTTTAGGTTATCGCTGGCGCGCCTTTCGGTTTTTTGCGACGGCCCAACTCCGAACCCAGCCTAGAACGTGCCTTTGGACGGACTGATACCGCGTTTCTCGCCAAACAGTTTGATTCCTGTGCAACCAATACAGTGGTGCCAACGGATGTAGACACTTCACGTCCCACGGTTTGTGCCGATCGGTGAAGTGAATGTGTCCGTTATCAGGGATTTTGGGACAGATGGCCGCCTGAGCTAAGAGAGGATCTG
>NZ_WQGG01000018.1:0-49194 GCF_013034565.1 Ruegeria sp. HKCCA5491 | reverse complement strand
AAACCCTCTCTTATCAAATCGACCTAAAATGTCCCATTGGCGCTGACGTCAGACAATCGTGTCGATTTCATCTTCACGCATCCGAGTGGAATAACCGACAACATCAGCGGCCAAGATCGTAGACAATCTCCTATTCATATTGGAGGTTCCTTTTGCGCATAAATTTTTAGCCCAAATGCACGATTGACCCATAGTAAGATATTTGACTTCAAGAGTCTGCAAGTCGGACAAGCAAGCTTTGATTTAATGATTTGAATATTGCCGACTCTACTCGGTTGTGGCGAAAGTCAGATACCTACAACTTGGTCCTTGAGGCTATATAGAATGTATAAGACCTCTTCTTGTTCCCGTTGACCGACGTCGTTGGCCTTCAGGGCGTTCATGGCGTCGTCCAGAACAGCGACAAACTCATCTCCGCTGATGTTCATGTACTGATGCGCTGCAACCATATCCTTGCCTCTATACATCTCAGGCCCACCAGAACCAGTTATGAAGAAGTCTCCTGCCATTTGTTTGAGGTGCTCCATATCGGTTCCCGCAAATCGTGCAGCGACAACTAGGTTTTTGGAGTGATTGTCCACCAGAACGTCGACTATCCGCCGAATACCATCCGTTCCTCCCAGACGTTCATATAGCGTCTTAGACATGGTGCCCCCGTGTCTGGCTCACCTCAAACCTCGATCTCTTATGAATGCTAGCATGCCGAGCTGATTGGCACCAAATCTTTAGCATTCAAGCGATGTCTATGATCATAGACCATCACCAAATGTGATGTCTGCTTCGGGCTCAATGCGGTCTTTCAGCCTAATTCATTGAACGGCTGCAATGCGGACGAAGCTGACATTTCGGATAACTGCGTGTACCCTAGCTGCATCGATTAGAGAGGCTGCGTAATGACTAATCCCAATGAAGTCGCGCACCATTACCATTCCGGTCACCTGCTCCAGCAGATTTCTGATGGTTGCGCAGCGCTGAACCTAGCCCCACCATTTTCTCAAGACGCCTTGGCTCCAGTTGACGAGTTTCACATTGGTGGGCGCCTCGCAACCGAACCGTTTGTGAAGGCTCTTGGCCTTACCCCCGAAAGCCGGGTTGTCGATTTTGGATGCGGTCTCGGCGGTCCGGCATGCTATGTCGCGGCAGCTACCGGAGCGCACGTAACTGGCGTTGATTTGACCGCTGAGTTTGTGGAAACCGGAAGGACACTCACAGAATGGACCGGGTTATCGGATCGGGTTCAACTTATCGAAGGCAGCGTGCTCGATTTGCCGCTAGAAGCTGGTTCCATGGACGCCGCTTATATGATCCACGTTGGAATGAACATCACGGACAAAGTAGGCATAGCGCGCGAGGCGAAACGGGTCCTCAAGCCAGGAGGAATCTTTGCAATTTACGATGTGATGCAAGTCGGAGAGGGACAAATGGACTATCCGGCGCCTTGGGCTTCTTCCTCAGATCAAAGCGCACTTGCACCACCGGAGACGTATGAGGCTGCTTTGAATTCCGTTGGTTTCGAGGTGAGTGACCGGATCGACCGAACTGAATTTGCCAAACAGTTCTTCGCCGATCTGGCTGCCGCGCAAAGCAGTGCAGATGGCCCTCCACCACTGGGCCTTCATCTTATCATGGGCGATGATACGGCGCTTAAGGTTCAACACATGGTTCGGAACATCGCCGGCGGATTGATTGCTCCGATTGAACTCCACGCTTGCCTACCAGAGTAACAAACCACTCTATACGATCGGCGAATACTAGAAAGGTAGGGTGATGGCTGCAGACAATTTCCGACTGACCAAAGAAGCTGCTCTCAAATACGACAGCCATAGTGTACCCGCCATGTTTGGACCACTGGCGCAAGCGACGATGGAGAAGGTTAACCTCCGCAATGGCGCGCACATCGTAGATATAGCCTGCGGCACTGGCGCTTTGACACGTGAGATCGCCAAGACTTTGTCAGGCAAAGGACGCATTGTCGGCGTGGACCTAAACGAAACGATGATAGAGGTTGCGCGGGCCAACCAACCAGAATCTGATCATACTTTTGAATGGCATGCCGCGGATGTATGCAACATACCCTATAAAGACGGCTCGTTTGACTATGCTTTCATTCAACAGGGCCTGCAGTTCTTCCCCGACAAACCGGCAGCCTTGACAGAAGTTCACCGCATACTGCGTGATCAAGGGCAGCTCTTTCTGACGTGTTGGCGCGCTGTGTCACCATTTAATGGGGCGCTTGCAGACGCCCTCGAAAGACATGTTGGCCCCGACGCAGCGACCAAGGCGAAGGCGCCGTTTTCGTTCCGCGATGGAGACTTAATTTCGAACCTTCTGACGGACGCAGGCTTCCAAATCAGCCGTCAAGACGCCTTGGTGCTTGAACGCCGTTTTGAAGACCTGCGGGCACAAATCATGGCTCTGCCGATTGAGGTGGACCTCAGAAAGGCGGGAGACAGGATTGCTGAAGCGGTTGTGGCAGAAGTGGCCGCTAAGCTGGCCCAGTACGACAGATCCGGCGTATTGCACGTTCCACAAGAAGCGCATCTTTTCGTCGCGGAAACGTGAGCGGCCATTCGCTGCGCTTTGATCGAAAGACCGCTCTGCGGACAAAGCTGCCATTTAGCGGAAAAGCTTCATAATTGGACTGCATGAACGAGTGCAGCGCCTCCCACGAATGACTCCGACAGCAAGACTGACTTGTTTCTAAGAATTTGATCGCGCAACATTTGCAAATTCCAGAACCTATTGGGAGGATGGCATGGCGGAGTTGCGCGAGATTGGTCAGACTGGGATACGGGTCCCTCGGATCGGGTTTGGGTCTACAGGATTGGGCAGTATTCCGGAAATTTATGGTTATGAAGTCGACGAAAACCGAGCGATTGGTACCATTAAGGCAATTCTTTCGCAGCCAAATACATTCTTGGACACGTCGCGTTGCTATGCCATGGGCCGAAGTGAAGAGCGCATCGGGAAAGTCATTCGTGAGCTTGGCGGGTGGCCGGGTGGACGAGTGCTTTCCACCAAGATCGACAGAAATCTGGAAACCGGCGCTTTCGATGCATCCCAAGCACGAAAATCATTTGAGGAAAGCCTTAGAGCTCTCGGTGTCGACAGCGTTGATATTCTCCACATCCATGATGTTGAATACGCCAGCGACTTATCGGAGGTCAAAGGAAGCGGTGGCGCGATTGAAGAGTTGTTTCGTATCAAGGACGAAGGTTTGGCAAAGGCTGTTGGAATCGCTGCGGGACGTGTCGACTTAATGACGCCAATTTTGGAGGCTTGGGATTTTGACGTAGTCCTGACACACAACAGGCACACGCTGGTAAATAACAATGCGGCACCTCTGATTGAATTCGCAAAATCACGAGGCTGTTCGATATTGAACGCAGCACCTTTTTCAGGAGGTGTATTGGCCCGAGGCAGTGCGATCCACCGCTTCTACGTTTATCGACCAGCAGATGATGAAATACTTGCGCCAATACGTGCAGTCGAAGAGATATGCGGTCATTACGATGTTCCAGTCGGTGCTGCAGCCTTGCAATACTCGTTAAAAGACGAAGATATCACTTCGACGATTTGCGGAGTTACGTGGCCTCAGCATGTTCAACAGGCAATGGAATGGGCAGAGTGGTCCATCCCTGAAGGCGTTTGGGAGGAACTCGCTGAGCTCGACAAAACTTCGAGCGACCCAGAAGCATAGAGTCGATTTGAAGATAGAATACTATTCTTCCAATTGTCCGCTTTGGGCTCGGTGCGGTCCTTCGCTGCGGTGTGCATCAATGTCCGCTTACAAGAAAACCAGGTGCAAAAATCGTCAGCTGTCACCCAAAATGTCACCCAGAACAGGGAAACATCGCTACTAGTGATGCCAGAATGCATCCAGTATTCTGATATTGTTAAGAGAATTTGGTAGCGGAGGAGGGACTTGAACCCCCGACACGCGGATTATGATTCCGCTGCTCTAACCAACTGAGCTACTCCGCCACGAGTGAAAGGCGATTTAAGGGAGGGGCCCGAGGGGGTCAAGAGGGAAATGACCCCCAAACCGGGATTCTTTTTGGCGGTGCTTCATCCTGTCTTGTCGGCGGCCTCGCCTTCGGCGTTTGCGGCCACCACAATGCGGCGGATAAAAGCAACGCAGGTTTCTGGGGCCGTAATTGGTATCATGTGACCCAGCCCCTCAAGTCGTTCGTCTGTCAGGCCAAACTGCGTCATGGGGGCGGCATGCGCCTCGGGCGACAGGATGGCGTCTTCTTGGCCGTACAGGATGCCGCCGGGGACTTTCAGATCCGGGTAACGCGCAACCTGCGTGTCCATGCTGTCGTCAATGCCCGCAACATCCTGTGACGCAGTAACGAAAGCCGTCGGGCGCAGACCCAAGGCACCACCCGCGCGATCCAGAAAATCTTCGGGCGCGGGCTCGGGGCCGAACACGATGCCCAGAGTATGAGGGGCGGTTTTTGCGGCCATTGGCACCGCGATCGTATTACCGATGAAGCTGCGCAGCCAATCCGTTCGGATCGCCAACGGTTTGAAGACGTCAGGCGGCCCCGGCATGACTTGCGTCAACGGAGCCAGCAGCGCCAGCGCCTTTGTCTTGCTAGGATTGTCTAGTGCCATGGCCAGTGAGACCGCTCCGCCCAGTGAATGTCCGACCAAGACGGCATTTTCCACGCCCTTGGCATCCAGCAACTCTTGTATCATCCGGCCCTGTTGGTGCAGTTGACCAAGATCGCCCGTGTCGCGTGTCGAATATCCGCAGCCGGGGCGGTCGACCGCAATGACATGGTAATCATCGGCCATCATGTCGACCATCGCATAGGTGAAATGCTGCAACTGCCCGGCAAGACCATGGATCATCACGATGGTCTGTTTTGCAGGATCGCCCGCCTCGACATAGTGAATACTGCCGCCTTGCACCGGTGCGATCTGACCCAGTTGCGGAACTCGCTTCAAACCATCCTGTGTCAGCTTTCGGGTCCAGAGATTCATGGCTCCGAAAAATGCCGCGATCAAAAGAACGATAATGAATAGGGTGGTCATCTCAATGCTCTCCACTTTGGGTCGGGACGACCGAGTATTGCTCGATCCCGGACCGCGCCATGCGCTTTTCATATTCTGATACGGTGCCGGGCCAGAGGGTTGTGTTGCGGCCCTTGGCATCCTGATACCAGGATGTGCACCCTCCGGCTTGCCAGACACTGTCTACGTGCCGGTCCTGCATTTCCTGCAGGAAAGAAGCCTGCTTTTCAGCATCCGGCGTGATGGTCTGGGTGCCATTGCTATTCATTTTGTCCAAGACACGCCCGATATGGCGCACTTGCGCCTCGATCATCAAAACGACCGAGTTATGACCCAGCCCGGTATGGGGCCCCAGCAGGATAAAGAAATTCGGAAATCCGGCGATAGCTGTGCCCAGATTGGCTTTCATCCCGTCAGACCACGCGTCCCGCAAGCTCAGGCCATTTGTTCCATTGATATTCAGAAATTCGACCGTTTCCGTGACATTGAACCCGGTGCCCCAGATCAGGATATCGGCCTTGGTACGCGTGCCGTCAGATGCGATGATCTGATCGCCTTCGATTGCGGCCACACCCTGCGGTACGACCGTTACGTTGTCGCGTGCAAGGGCAGAGTACCAGTCGTTAGAACTGAGGATACGTTTACAGCCGATCTGATAGTCGGGCGTCAGCATGTCGCGCTGGGCTGGGTCCGAGATCGCTTTTTCCAGCGAATTGCGCCACATCTTCATAGCAAAGTTGACGGCCCCCTTTTCGCCGCGAAAGACTCGGTGGCGGTATTCGAAAACCAGATAGATCAGTTTGCGGCGAAGCCTAGGCAGTATGGGCAGGCGTTGATACAGGCGGCGCACCCACGGCGCGATCGGTCCATCGGGGCGGGGCAGTACATAAGGCGCGGTGCGTTGAAAGATCGTGACTTGGGCTGCCATCTTCGCGATCTCAGGGACGAACTGGACAGCTGAAGCGCCTGTTCCTACGACCGCGATACGTTTGCCTGTAAGGGAAACATTGTGGTTCCACTGGGCCGAATGAAAGCTGGGGCCGGGAAAGCTGTCTGCGCCGGGAATGTTTGGAATACTGGGAATATGCAGGGCGCCTATGGCGGAAACAAGAAACCGGGCCGACCAGAGCTGACCCTCGTGGGTTTCGACCTGCCAGCGCGCTCCGTCCCACCGCGCCGCCTTCAGGCGATGGTGAAAATGGCACAGGTCGTACAGCCCTTCGTCCTGTGCGACTTTTTGTAGATACGCCTGTATCTCGGCCCCGCCCGCATAGGCGCGGCTCCAGTCAGGGTTCAGATGCGTGGCCATGGAATACAGGTGCGAAGGCACATCGCAGGCCACGCCGGGATAGGTGTTCTCGCGCCAGGTCCCGCCGATATCGTCTGCCTTTTCAAGGATTGCGATTTTGGTGATCCCTCGCTTTCGCGCCTCGACCGCCATGATCAGACCCGAGAACCCCGCGCCAACGATCAGCATATCCGTTTCATGTTCCATGCGTCCGCCCCTCCCAAAGCGACCGTGGTGGTGCGATCAGGATATAAACTGCGCAGGCTCGTGGATAGGGTCCCGTAGGGTCAGGTGCTAATCCACGTGCTTTCTTTCACCATCGGTGCAGGAAGGCAACTGACGCAGTTCTTATTTCCGGTCGAGCAGGCTTAGTGCCACGCTAATCCAAAAAGTCCAACCGATGCACACGCCCATAAGCAGCCAGTCGCGCGTTCAAGGCGTCTGCCTCGGCTGCGCCGGATTCCAGTGCAAAGACAAAGGCGTGGGTCAAATAGAAACAGGCCGCGTCGATGTCCTGCGCGGCCTCACACTCGTCAGCGGCCATGGTGTAATAGCGGATCAAGGCGTCAAGATCATTGTGATCATGCGCCTCAAGCAACAGACGATCCAAGTCGGTCTTGTCCATTGGGTCTCCGTCGGGATCGGTCGGCGCAGGCCAACCGGTTCGTGGCTCTATTCCGCGCGACCGTTTTCGATCTGTGTTGCGACCCAGTGATGGAAGTTATGCGTCGGCCCGTCCATCGCGGGCGAGAAGCGGCCGCCGTCGAACAGAACACCGTGGCGGCCTTTCTGCATGCCTTCGACAACAAAGACGTCTTCTTCGAATACGGTCTTCCAGAGTTGCGCGTTTGAGGCGCGCAGGCCGTCATGTTGGGGTGTGTCTTCTATGCTTTTGGCATAGTACAGTTCGATATGCTCGACCGTGTTTTCCTGATCGACGGGTTCCAGCACGATTGCAAAGGCATGGTCGCGCTGCACGCCCAGCAGGACATTCGGATAGAGCGCCACATACTCCGCGCCCTCATCCCATTGGTCGCTGAGGCCTTCAAAGTCCTCGAAGGTTGCGCCGTCCTGATCGGTCAGTTGCCGATAGACCAGCGTGCCCTGACCGGAATAGTGCCCGCGTTCTTCGATATTGTAGTGATCCTCAAGCCGGGAATAGCTGTTCAGGCCGGGGTGGACCCACGGCAGGTGATAGCTTTCGCAATAGTTCTCGACCGCCAGTTTCCAGTTGGTCTTGACCTCCAGCTTGAACGAGGATGTCTCGCCGCCGTGATACACGGGCTGGTCAAATTCCTTCCAACGCTCCAGCAGAGCGGCATGGGCGTCCTCGAAGGCAGGGGCATTGCCGTCCACGTTCACAAAGATCACATCGCGCCAGACATAAGATCGCACGCGGACCAGGCCCAGCTTCTTGCGGTCAACATCTTCGTGGGTGTTGTGGCCGGGGCCGCCCACATGTGGGGTCGCGCGCAATTCCCCTTTCAGGCTGTAACACCAGCTATGGTAGGGGCAGCGGATCGCGCCGCCGATTTTGCGGGGGGTATCGACCAGAATCATGCCACGGTGGCGGCAGGTGTTCTGGAAAACGCCAACCTCTCCGTCGCGGTCGCGCACGATCAGCAGGGGCATTCCCAGAAAGTCGACCGGCTTGGCGTCGCCTTCTTCGGGCACATCCTTGCCGAACCCGATCCCGGCCCAGTTCGCATACAGGACCGATTTCCGTTCTTCGGCGAAAACGGTCGGGTCGACATAATGTTCGTTAGGCAGGCCGTTGGCGACATTTACATCGGCCAGAACGGAGGATAGCGGGCTATGCTTGTTCATCGGGCTCTCCTGAAGGTGTGCTGGATGCGCTTTATCTGTATTGGCGGAAGGGAAGGGCACCACACAACATCAGAAAACCTCATCAAAGAGTGATTTCACCTAAACCGAACCGTTCTGAACCTCTTGAATGATCCAGTTCTTCAGGGCGCGCGCGCTGTCAGACAGATCTTCATCGGGGCGACCGACAAGGTAGAACTGGTTTGGCGCGGTCAGTTGATGCGGGCCGATGGTGACCAATTTGCCGGATTGCAGCATCGGCTGGATAAGCCGCTGCCACCCCAGCGCCAACCCAGCCCCCTTGCGGGCTAGCTGCAAGGCAACCGAATAGCTGTTTACGCGGGATTCAATTGGAATTGTGCCGCTATACCCCAATTGCTGAAACCATTCTGGCCAGGTTGTCCAGCTACGGTCTTCGGACTCAAGGTGAATCAACCGCTCGGCTGCAAGTTGATCCAATCTGGCGCCGATCAGTCTGTCGGCGACCTCGGGGCTGGCGACCGGCACCAAATGATCGCGGAACAAAGGCGTATTTGTAAGGCTGGGATCACTGTCACGGCCATAGCGGATAAAGAAGTCAACATCCGGCCTGTCGCGAAAGGCGCGGTCTTGAGACAATTGATCAACGTTGACCTCGGGCATGTCGCGCCAGAACCGGATGACAGCCGGGGACAGCCACAGGGCGGCAACGGCCGTGGTCGATCCCACCGTGACCTTTTCGACCGAAGCGCGATTCCGGATTGCGCCCAGAGTTTTCGAGATACAAGTGAAAGAGGACGACAGTGCCTCGTACAAGGCTTTCCCATCTTCGGTCAGATCAACGCCCCGGTGTTTTCGTTGGAAAAGGGCTGTGCCCAGATCGCCCTCAAGCGCCTTGATCTGGTGGCTGACCGCGCCGGGGGTGACCGAAAGTTCCTCGGCCGCGTTCTTAAAGCTCAGGTGCCGCGCTGCGGCCTCGAACGCGGATAAGGTGGTTAACGGCGGGAGGTTATAGTGGCGTCTGGACATGATGGGCGGCAATCATCGGCGGGTTTTGGATTACTTTCATTCACCTCAGTATTGGCAATTCGACGGGTGAAAGCCAGTCAGCATTTAAGAGTTTAGCGGATCGCTTTCTTGTCAATGTCGCTTCTTGCAAACAGATATCGCAATCAGTGACGTACGTGGCCTGCGAATCCTCCAGTCTGGGGTCAAGATCGGAGGATTGCCCCATGAACATTCGCACCGCCAACCGCGCAGGAGGCCGTTCCGCCCGCCGCGCCCTGCGCACCGCGCCCAATTTCGACATGCTGCCCGGTCTGACCCGTGGCATCCCCTTGTGTGAGGTGATGGACGGCGCGCAGGTTGAACGCATCGACAACGCCTCAATGGATATTCTCGAGAATGTGGGTGTCCAGTTTCGCGATCCCATCGCGTTGGAGGATTGGAAGAGGGTTGGCGCCAAGGTCGAGGGTGAGATGGTCTATCTGGATCGCGGGTTGATGCGCGATCTGATCGCCACCATCCCCAACGATTTCACCTATCACGCGCGCGATCCGAAAAAGAATGTGCGGCTGGGCGGGCCGCATTCGATCTTTGTGCCGATGACCGGCGCGCCCTTCCTGCGCGACTTTGAGGATGTGCGCCGCAACCCGACGCTGGACGATCTGGCGATGTTCCACAAGCTGTCCCACATGCTGCCCGCGCTGCATTCCAGCGCCCATCACATCGTGGAACCCTATGATCACCCGATCAGCCAGCGCCATCTGCGGATCACCTATTCGTCGATGAAACATTCAGACAAGACCTTCATGGGCATGACCACCAGCCCCAAAAACGCCGAGGACGTGATGGAGATGTGCGCCATTCTGTTCGGCGAGGATTACCTAGAGGATCACCCGGTCACCACCGGCAATTGTAACGGCAACTCGCCCTTGGTATGGGACGAAACCATGCTGGGGGCCTTGCGCGCTTTTTGCCGCCGCAAGCAACCGGTGCTGTGTTCGCCCTTCGTACTAGGTGGGGCGAATACACCGGCATCCGTTCCAGCTACCGTGGCGCAGTTGAACGCCGAAGCGCTAAGCGCACTGGCCTATACGCAGATCATCCGCAAGGGTGCGCCCGCGATCTACGGGCATTACTTGTCGACCGTCTCGATGAAGTCCGGTGCGCCGATGGCAGGCACGCCCGAGATCAGCCTGATGAACTTCATGATCGGCCAAATGGCGCGGTACTACGGCGTGCCGTGGCGTACCTCGAACACTTTGGGCGGTGCCAAGACCTTTGACGCGCAGGCCGGATATGAATCCGCCACCACGTTGCAGGCGGTGGTCCATGCAGGTGCCAACTATATATGGCACAGCGCGGGCTGGAATGAGGCCGGGATGCACTGTTCCGTCGCCAAGTTCATCGTCGATGCAGAACAATGCGCGATGGCCTATCGCATGGCCGAAGGGCTGAAATGGGATGATTTCGATCAAGCCTTGGCCGCTGTTCCCGATGTCGGTCCCGGCGGACACTACTTGGGCCATCCGCATACGCAGGACAATTTCCAAAGCGCCTTTTTCATGCCTGAGATGTTCGACAACAACTCGATCGAGCAATGGCAGGCCGAAGGCAGCATCGAGATCACAGAACGCGCCCTGACCCGGGCCAAAACCCTGCTGGCCGAATACCAGGAACCAAAGCTGGACGAGGCCAAGAACGAAGCGCTGCTGGATTATATCGCCCGACGGGAACGGGAAATCCCGGCGGCGGATGAGTTGAACCAAAGCTATTGAAAAGCGGTGGGTCCGTTCATTCGTCGCGGGCCCGCCATTCCTTCCATCGTAATACTGCATTCGCACCAAGCTCGCGAAAGGGCTGCGGGGGCAAGCGTTTGGGTGGGTGTTCTGCTTCGAAGTGCCGGGTGATGTCCGAGTTGTACCCGCAGGCGCGCTCGGCCGCTGCGATGCCTGTCAGCGTTCCGCGTGCGGTGCCCAGCCCGTTCTGGACGCAGCCGGAAAAGACATCCGGTTCGATCTGCCGCGCGACGGACACTCCGTTAAGGCTCAGGCACAGATGGCCCGCCCATTGGTACTGCATTGGCAGGCCTGCCAACTGTGGAAAACGCTGATCAAACTTGCGCTGCATGACCCGCGAGGCGCGTTCAAGATCGCGAGGCGTGGCGGCCATTCCGGGACGCAGCGCGGCGCAGGTCCGGGTAATGATACGATTGCCGCCCTGACCGGTATCTATCCGACGCATGGTCGTGCCCATCGGGTCAGACGGGGTCACACCCCAGCGCGGCTGACCGCCGATAAGGGCCATTAGATCCACGTCCAGCTCGGGCGTCATTGCAGCAAAGAGGAACAGTTGCATCAGTCGGTCGGTCTCGATCCCGAAGCTTTCCAGATGACCGTTTACGGTAAGGATAACCGCACCCGTGCTGACCGCGCCACGCGCCGTTCGTACCTGCCACGCGCCGCCTTGTTTCTGAAACCCAGTGACGGCTGAGTTCTCGAACACCGCGACCCCATCCCCGACCAGCCCAGCCGCCAAACCGCGCACATAGCCCGCCGGTTGCAGCATCACCGTCCCCGGTGTGAAAAGACCCGAGCGATAGTGGCGCGAGCCGGTCAACTCATACATTTGCTGTGGGTCCAGCATTTCACTGGTCTCGCCCAGACTGGCCAGATGCCGTGCGTAGCTTTTGTTATGCACGTGCCCGGCTGCGCTGGCGGCGCCGTTCACTTTGCCCGCCGCATCGAAATAGTTCGGGTCGATCCGGTATTGCTCGACGGCTTCACGCGCGAACGCAATAGCGCGGCGGTTCAATGCGATCATGGCCCTGTCATCGCCCGCGCCCGCATAATCGTCGGACGCCAGATCATGCGGCAGGTCGATCATAAAGCCTGAGTTCCGCCCCGCCGCGCCTTCGGCCACGCGCCCGGCCTCCAGCACTACGATCTTGGCACTGGGCTGCAGTTGCGTCAGACGCCGGGCTGCGGACAAGCCAGCAAATCCTGCGCCTATGATCGTGAAGTCAGCATTGATTTCGGCCTTCAGCTCGCGGGCCGAGGGCTGCGCCCCCAAAAGAACGCTCCACGCCGCAGGCCCACGG
The DNA here is from genome assembly GCF_013034565.1 of Ruegeria sp. HKCCA5491. Classification (NCBI taxonomy): domain Bacteria; kingdom Pseudomonadati; phylum Pseudomonadota; class Alphaproteobacteria; order Rhodobacterales; family Roseobacteraceae; genus Ruegeria; species Ruegeria sp. HKCCA5491. The sequence continues at coordinate 36,979 of NZ_WQGG01000018.1, read as the reverse complement.
TGGAGGGGCAGGGTGCGGGCGGTGTAGCTGCTCAATCCACCGCCTCATCCGCGTCATCGGCCAGATCAATCCAGATGGTTTTCAGCTGGGTGTATTGATCATGGGCGTGAACCGAGTTGTCGCGCCCGCCAAAGCCAGATTGCTTGTAGCCGCCGAAGGGCGTGGTGATGTCGCCCTCGCCAAAGCTGTTCACCGTGACCGTACCGGCCCGGATCGCCCGAGCGCCGCGAATGGCGCGTTTGACATTGGCCGTAAAGATCGAAGCACATAGGCCATACTCAGTGTCATTGGCAATCTTGATGGCCTCGTCAAAGCCCGAGACTTCGATCACCGACAGCACGGGGCCGAAGATTTCCTCGCGCGCCAAAACTGCGTCATTGCCGGGCACCTCAACGACCGTGGCCTCGACAAACCCGTCCTTTGCGGTGCCGCCGATCACGACATTATCGGCCTGTTCCAGATAGCCGCAGACCTTGGTGAAATGCCCCTCGCTGACCAGCGCACCCATACGCGTTTCCGGGTTCAGAGGGTCGCCGATATTCCATTGTTTCGCGTGATGGGCGATGCGTTCCAGCAGCTCAGTCTTCACGTCCTTATGCACGATCAACCGGGACGAGGCCGAGCAATTCTCTCCCATATTCCAGAACGCGCCGTTGACGATATGCGCGGCCACGCGGTCCAGATTTTCGGCATCTTCCATCACGATGGCGGGGTTCTTGCCGCCCATCTCAAGCACTACCTCTTTGGCGTTGCTTTCCGCCGAATAGGTCAGGAACCGCTTGCCGGTGACGGTTGAGCCGGTGAAGGACACCATGTCGATATCCATATGTCGCCCGATGGGCTCGCCCACCTCGGCCCCGCCACCCGGAACAATGTTCAGCACGCCGCGCGGCAGACCGGCCTCCATCGCCAGTTCGGCCAGACGAAGGGCGGTCAGCGTGGTTTCGGCCGCCGGTTTCACGACCACGGTACAGCCTGCCGCCAAGGCTGGTCCGATCTTCCACGCCAGCATCAGCAGAGGGAAGTTCCACGGCAGCACTAGACCCACTACGCCAATCGGTTCACGAACCACCATAGCGATGTGATCGTCGCTGGCGGGTGAGACCTGATCATAAATCTTGTCGATCGCCTCGGCGTGCCATTTCAGGCAGTGGATCGCCTCAGGGATGTCGACGGTTTCGCAGTCATAGATGGTCTTGCCGCTGTCGATGCTCTCCATCACCGCCAGCTCGCGGGCGTTGCTCTTCATCAGTTTGCACAGGCGGATCAGCACATCCTTACGGTCCGAAGGATGCAATCGCGACCATCGGCCATCGTCAAACGCCTCGCGCGCTTTTTCGACGGCAAAATCTACGTCTGCGCCGCCGCAGGAAGCGATATCGGTCAGTTTCGCGTTGGTTGCAGGGTTCACCGTCTCAAACGTCTGGCCCGAGATCGCGGGGCGATAGCCGCCGTCAATGAAGGCCCCGGTGGGCAGGTCCAGCCTTGCGGCGATGGATGTGTATTCGTCCTGTGTCAACAGTTCCATTGCCTTACCCCTCAGCCACAATGTCAGCGATTGTTTTCTTCAATACGCGTGTCACCTGTTGCAGCGCGCGCTTGTCATCCTTGTTCAACCCTTTCAGCGGGGGGCGCATCTCGCCCGCATTAATCCCGTTCATGGTTACGCCGTGCTTGATCGTCTGGATGAATTTGCCGCCCTGCTCCAAGACCCGCATCAGTGGCATCATCGCCGACATGATCCGGCGGCCCTTGGCAAAATCCCCCTCGGTCACGCAAGCCTGATACAGCGCCACATGCTCGGCAGGTAGAAAGTTTGATCCACCGCAAACCCAGAACGGAGCGCCCCAGGCAAAGAACTCCAACGCCTGATCGTCCATGCCACAGCCCAGTTGGATATGCGGGTAATCCCGCGCCAGCAGATGCACCCGGTTGATATCGCCCGAGCTTTCCTTGATGCCGCAGAAGTTTCGGCTGCGACCAACCCGGTCAAGGAACTCTTCTCCCATCATCGTGCCGGTGCGGTGCGGATAGTTATACAGCATCACGGGCAGGTCAGCGGCCTTGTCGACGGCCAGCGCGTTCAATGCGTTCTCGCGGTCGGTGGGCACCGCGTAGGGCGGGCTGGCCAGCAGGATTGCATCCGCGCCGATCTCGCGCGCGCCCGAGGCCAGAGCGATCGAATCCGCCGTCAGCATCGCGCCTGTGCCGATCACCAGGGGAAGACGGCCCTTCAACTGCTGATGCGTGAACCGCGCCAGCTCCAGCCGTTCTTCGACCGTCTGGGCATAGTTCTCACCCGTCGACCCGCCCGAGATCAACCCATGCACACCGTGGTCGATCAGGTACTCGATTACCTGCGCCAGAGCATCCCAATTCACGGACCCATCGGCGTGATAGGGCGTGATCACCGGGGTATAGATCCCCTCAAACTTGAAAATCGGGTTCATTGCATCCTCATGCAGGTTTCGACAGGGGCGCGCCCATGGGCACATCCAACGCGTCGGGCATCACGAACAGTTCGATCTGATCGCGTGAAAGGTTCCAGTGGTCCTCGGCCAACTGTGCAGCCGCCGCCTCATCGCCCGCCTCGATGGCGGCGATGATGGCGTCGTGCTGGCGACTGGCTTCAGACAGGTTTTCGGTCATCTTGGTGGTTTGAGGGCGATAGAACGTCATCCCGATCCGGGCGTGATCTATCAGCAGGCGGTTGAACGAGGGCAACAGATAGACATTGCCCGACATCTCTCCGGTCACGTCGTGGAAACGGTTATTGGCCAGGGCGCGGTCTTCGGCGGACCCAGCGCGCAAGGCCGCCTTGAACGCCTGCTGCGCATCTTTCAGCGCGTCGATCTGTGCCCTTGTCGCGTTCTGCGCCGCTAGTCGCAGAATGGCCCCGTAAACCATCGGTGCGGCCAGAAAGAAGTCGCGCAGGGTGGTATATGACATCTCGGACACCCGCGCAGATCGGTTTGTGCGCAGATCCAGATATCCTTCACCTGCAAGTTGTCGGAACACCTCGCGCAGAGGCGTGCGGGACAGGCCGAACGCATCGGACAGATGCGCCTCGTCCAGATCAGTGCCGGGCTGCAAGCGCAGGGTTAGAATTCCGACCTTCAGATGTTCGGTCAGCTCCGCTTTGCGAGATTTGGCGTCGTCTTTCATCCGGTTTCCCCCAGTCAAGCACGATTCGTGTTGGGTCTTCCCTTCTGTATTCGAAAAAAATACAAATTGTATACACAAAAGAATCGTGCAGCATGAAACACGCCCAACTAGACGGATCACCCCATGCGCCAAACCCGGCACATCACTTTCATCCTGATCGAAGAGTTTTCGCACCTTGCCTTTTCATGCGCGGTCGAGCCGCTGCGGATCGCAAATCTCGTCAGTGAGGAACAGCTTTATGACTGGACGCTGGTTTCAGAGGATGGTGAACGCGCGGTCTGTTCCAATGAACTGGTGACATTAGTGCATGGCGGGCTGGACGATCTGCCGAAGACCGACCAGCTTTTTGTGTTGTCCGGCATCCATATGCGCAACCACGTCACCCGCCCTTTGCTGGCGACCCTACGCCGCGAACGGGCGCGGGGAACGGCGATCGGTGCCTTATGTTCGGGCGCATGGCTGCTGGCCGAGGCCGGTTTTCTGGATGGAATGCAGGCGGCAATTCATTGGGAATACCACGACGCCTTTATGGAGGCCTTTCCCGAAGTAAACCTTGTCCGCAGCGTTTTTGTGGCAGATGAAAAGCACATTACCGCGTCCGGCGGTACGGCCACAGCCGACCTGATGTTGCACCTGATTGAGCGCGACCACGGCGAGGAACTGGCCATCGCGGTGGCTGACCAGATGGTTTACAACGCCGTGCGCAATGCCACCGCAAAACAACGCGTTTCGTTGCAATCCAGAAACGGGATGCGTAATGCGCATTTGGCGAAAGCCATCCACATCATGCGAGACTGCATAGAGGCCCCCATGTCTCCGTCTCAGATTGCCGAAGACCTTGGCATTTCGACCCGGCAACTTGAGCGACTGTTTGGAAAATACCTGAATACGTCCCCCAAGAAATATTTTATGGAGTTACGTCTGGAGCGGGCGCAGAAATTGCTGTTGCAAACCGAAGCGTCGGTCACCGAGGTGGCGATGGCTTGCGGGTTCGAAAGCCCGGGCCATTTCTCAAGGGTGTATCGGTCGAGTTTCGGCGTCACCCCGCATGCGCAAAAAAGCAAGATCGATTAAGTCGCTATGATGGGGGAGCTGCTCTGCCCTTGGGCGAGTCGGGCTGGGCAGGCGCTCACCCCCCTTAGTCCCGCTCGTACCCCCTCGTTAAAGTCTTACTGGTAAACAAATCCGCGGGATTGAACTGGTATAGGCGGTGAAATAGGCATAACTGGTACCAGATCATGTCCGTTTTGAGGGCATTTTGCGCGGGAACGCCTGATTTTGTTGCACGGTTCAGCCGGTGCTTGGGGCGAGCCGCGTCACGGCGAAAACAAACTCAGAGCGGATATGTTTGCGTTAAACGCCCATTTGTGTCATTTTTGTAATTGCCAGAAATCGAGGGATTACAGCGAAATAAGGCAGAAAAAAACATTAGAATGAACTTTGAGTTTCCCATGTCCTCATCAAGGGTTTTTACCGGAGGGCTAAAATGAATTTTGAAACACAAGACGCTGCAGTGAGTTCAGCATCGTGCGGTGTTCCTACAAAAATGCGCGAACATCAGATCTGTCAGGCATCCTCGGCGGCAGAAGCAGCGTTTGAACAGATTGCACGCGCTGCCTCTTTCGGTGCGGGTTTGACAGGTGAGTTCCAGAAACGCGTGTTCTCCATTTTCCGGTGGTATTTTCTTTCAGCCTTTTGCACGCGCATGCTTTCAGAGTCAGTGCATCGGTTGGAGCATCAGACGTTGCAGGTATCTATGGATATCTACAGCGCCGTCAGCATGGTGCTGACGGAAAGCGAAATCGAGGAATCGATGGCGCTTGTTCGCACGGAACGCACCTCTTTGACATTGGGTCGGGCGAACGACATCGGTGCCAGAGGTCATACGGTTGGCTGGGTCGCTGCAGGTTTGCATGAAAAAGGTCGCGAATTTCCCGGTGAGATCGAGAATGCCCTGGCGGGTGCGCTGGCTGCGTCCAAGCGATTGAACTGACGCCACCGGCGGCAAGTGGCCCCGCTTACGCAGGCTGGAACCCTCACTAACAATCGGGCGGTTTGCGCTACAGAAGCGCCGGGCAGGGTTGAGTAATCAACATCCTACTCCCGGGCTTCTAACAGACCCCAGGTTTCGCCTCCAAAGCCGCCATTGAACAAAAAGCGGAACCTGGCTGACAGCATGTCGGCCTCGACCGCGGATGTCAGGCCGTCGCCCTTGAAGGCACCCAAGGAAAAGATGAAGTATAGTTCTCCGGTGTCAGTAACTTGGCCGACACCTTCAGCCCGTTGTTGGTTTTGGTCGTCGGAAATAATCGTCCAGTGCAGGCGTGCATAGTTCTTCAGGTCTTCCTCGGCCTGAATCGAGAGGATTCCGTTGTAGCAGCACTGTTCTTCAACATAGGTGTTTGTCGCGTTATCGAAATAACCGTCGAAATACCCCTCCACAAAATACGTGCCGACGATCCGCTCAACGTCTTCGATGGGTTGCATTGTCATCGGGGCAGCCGTCTCCAAGCCTGAGTCTGGATTGCAGTCGCGGCTTTCAAGTGAACCGTCAGGCATGATCGTGTCGCACAGGATCGCGTTTTGCAGCGCTTTCTGGGCGACTTCAAAGTTCTTTTTCAGGGTTTCCTCTTTCTGAGCGTGCTCGGGGTCGTGGACTTCCTCGATAAAGCTGGCATTGGTCAGATCCGCGCCACTGAGATCGGTGCCCAGAAACGAAGTCCCGATCAGGTAAGAGTCATCCAGCAGCGCCCCTTGCAGATCAGCCCAGTTGAAATCGGCGCCATCCAGAAATGCCGCCTTGAAGTCTGCTTTGCGCAAAAATGTTTCTGACAAGTCTGCGTTTCGGATATCGGCGGCCCAGAAATTAGCGCCTTCCATGGACGAACCCCTGAAATTCGCGCGGCGCAAGTCTGCGGCCTCCAGATTGGCCCCTCTCAGAAAGGAACACCTCAGGATTGCACCGGTCAGCCCTGCACCACGCAATTGGGTATTCACCAGATAGGCGCCTGTCATTTCTGCGCCGATCAGGTTCGCGGAACTAAGGTTGGCCCCCCGTAGATCCGAGTTGACCAAAATGGCCGAGGACAGGTTGGCATTGCGCAGATCGGCTTCGCGCATGTCCACGTCGGTCAGTTCGACGGCTTGCAGATCCGCGTTGGCTAGGGACACCCCGATCAGCTTGGTATCCTCCAAGGAAAGAAACGCGCGATTATCAACTTTCGTCGTCGATTGCGGCGTACAGTCATTGTTTTGATAGAACGGGACGACTGTTGCCGGCTGCCTGTGAACAATGAGGTTGGCATCTTTCAGAAACTGAACAACCAGACCCTGCCGTTCGCGGTTGATTTCCCGCATGATGGTCTGCGTCTTGGTTCTTGCGATCGCCAATACCGCCGGTCGGACCCAGACTTTTCCCAAGGACTGTTCCAACTGAAGCTCGCCGATCGCATCGAAATACGCCTGCAGCGCGTTGGTCTGCAATCGGCTTTCATCCCTTTCGCGTTGCCGAAGTGTTTCTTGCTGCTGAATTTCGTTCTGACGTTTGACCGAAATATCGTTCAGCCAGAACCCACCCACCGCCAGAACAAAAGGCACGATCAAAAGGTTTAGGACATCCCACAGCGTGCGCCCCTGAAACCCCGACCAATTCGCACTGAGCGGAGCACCGCAAGACGAACAGGTTCCGGACGCTATATCCGTAAGCTGACCGCAATTCGGACATTTGGTCGTTTGGGGTGGCCGTTTCGTACCCATCCGTCGCTCTCGTCCTTCGGAAACAATAGTTTACTGAGACACGTGCTTTGGTGAGTTATGCCACATTTTCGGAAACTCTGAAAATTTCGCCGAAAACGCGCTGGGACTAACACCAGCCTGTGACAGTGAAATAAGTATTTGATGCACTGCTAGGTCGGAAGATATCTGTCCAGCAGGGCATCGACCAACCCCTCTTGAAGCCGGTCACCGGTCGGCTGGTCCACGCGCAAAATGTCTTCGAGAATGATGAATTGTTCCATTCCGGTTGTCATGGAAAGCCGGTTTGCAAGATCTTCGAACTTTGAAGGGCCCAGAGCAGACCGAACAGGGGTAAGAGCCTCAGCAAAGGCGGCAACGCGTCTGGCCCCCCGCATCTTTACGGTTCCGTCCTGAAGCGATGCTTTGAAGGATTCTGACAAAAATTGGCGAAAATACGCCTCATGCGTGCGCGAGAATTCAAGGTAATACCGCGCCACCGCATGAACACGCCGCCGAACGTCCGATATCCCCTCAAGCAAGTCTGAAGTCGGCCTGACCTCCATGTCCAATGTGGCATCCAGAGCCAGCACCCCGGGATCGGAGAAATACCTGTAAACCGTGGCGCGGCTGATCTGCGCGTGTTCGGCCACTTTCGCCAGGGTTACTTCGGTGCCCTCGGACATGAGCGCACGCGCCGCCGACAAAAGTGCCTCGCGCGTTCGGTTTTTCTGATTTGTCCGTGTTGCCAAGTTCAGGTCCTTTTATGATACACTTGTCTCATAAGTAGATATGTGTATCATAATGACATGAAGATTGAAGTAAAGGGAGTCGCCCGATGACTGAATCTCGTCCACGCATTTATCACCTGCTTGGTAATCTTTTGACCTTTCACGCCTTTCCGGCAGAGACCGGGGATCGCTATACGATTGTCGAGATCAAGACCGCCCCGGGTGCTGGCGCGCCGCCTAATCATCATGCGGGTGAAGACGAAAGTTTCTTCGTGCTGGACGGGGAGTTTGAGTTTCTTGTGGACGGTGAGACCATCAAGGTCTCAGGCGGTGATTTTGTAAAAGTGCCAGATGGCGCGGTTCACGCATTTACTTGTACTAGCGCCCAACCCGGTCGGCTGCTTTGCGTCAATTCTCCGGGCGCCATGCATGACACGTTTTTTACCCAGGCTGGCGAAGCCATGCCCGACGGAACAACCGAGATTCCGGTTATGGACGCGCCCCCTGACATACCGGCGATCATGGCTGTCGCAACAAGCGCCGGTATGACGATCCTGGCACCTGCTGACGCCTGATCCCTTTCAACTGCGCCTGACAAGGCAACAGAGATTTGCCTTGTCTTACCCGTTAGATGCAAAGCCTTTTGGCGCTTAGACACATGTTTCTGGCAGGGATTCATACGTAGACCCGCAGGGCGCTTGCCATATGCGCGGCAGTCCTGCTGTATCGTATGGTTGCCACGTCAACCGAGGGGGTTGCGGCGGGATCAGGGGGTGCGGCGCATAGCCAAAACACCAAGCCCTCGCGGAGTCTGTGATGCCCCCCCGACTGTAACCACATTCAGACTTGGAAACCCATTTGGCCGCAATGCGCATGTCATTGGCGCTTTGCAACATGCTGCGTGAACTGCCTCCTTCCACATCATTTGGGTGATTGGAATGGAGATAGACGTATGGCGAATATCGAAAGACTGATTGAGGAGCCCACCTTGGATATGCTGAATGCAAAGATTGCGCAGATGTCCCAATATGGCTGGAAACCGATTGGTTGTCCGAAAAGGTCCAGAACGGGGTTTGTGCAGACTGTACAGCGGATATGTTGTATCTGTTGAATATGATACGGTCTCGCTAACCGAACAATTAGACCCGAATGACAAACCGGTACACCAATGTGGGTCGTAACTGGCGACGATGTGCCAGCGGTGGACGGAGGCCCGGAACGACTAAGTAAGGAACCGAACGCCGATGAGGTATTCCGACATGGTCAAAAACCGATCTTGGCAATGCGCCACGGAATTGGCGATGGCCGGAGAACATGAGCCTGCGGGAAAAATCCTGCACGCCTACGGGTTGATGAAATCAGAAAGCGATGACCTTGAGACTGTCCTGCGCCTAATGCGCGAGGCGCGCGACGACGTGAAAGAACAGGGCAACAGTCAAAAGCCAAAGCACCTGGTTCTGCATTTCGAAGCACATTTTACGGAATAACCCAAACGGGGCTGACCAATTGCGACCAAAGCTGGATGCAGGAGGCGGCAAAACCTATCGATAAACAGCGTTTCACCCACGGGTGCCCAATACCGGCGAATTCAGTTTGCTAATCCAGTGTTCGACCGAATTTTCAAACAAAAAAAATTTGGGGGCTTGATGGTGCTGCTGGAGAGAATTGAACTCTCGACCTCTCCCTTACCAAGGGACAGGTGGGAATAGACAGCGCCCGCCACAGCCCCAGGAACCCCTTCAATTACAGGCGTATGCGGCCTATTCTTCTGACTGAGGCCGCCACAAGCCCTCACTCTGGTGCGCCATATGTGCGCCACATGCCAAACGATGATGACGGATGAAACGATGACAGACAGACAGCCCGCGCCCGTGGTGCGCCTGAAGCCCAAACCCGCCGAACCGGTCAAGCTGACAGCTCAGCGTGTGGCCAGGCTCAAACCGCGCGCCAAGCCCTATGATGTGCGGGATGCGCAGACACCGGGCCTGATTGTCCGCGTGCAGCCCAGCGGGTCGGCGTCCTACTATGTGAAGGGGCGTGTTGGCTCTGGTCGCGAGGCTATTGCCCGCAACGTGCGGATTGGGTCGGTTGATGCGGTTACGCTGGCCACGGCACGCGATGAGGCGCTGCGGCTGCTTGCTGAGATGCGGCAGGGCATAGATCCAACGGACAAACTCGACGCGCTCTCCCTGTCTCAGCTGATTGACGCATATACTGAACGCTTGGCGCAACGTGGCGTCGTAAAGCGCAACGATGTAGTTTCCTGCCTGCAGCGTAACCTCAAGCGATACCTGAACCGCCCAGCGCAGGATCTGACGCGGGCGCAGATCGTGGGTGTTATGGATGCGATTGAGGCAGGCGGGCAGCAAAGTGACTATTTGCGCAAGTGCTTGTCCGGTCTGCTGACCTGGGGCGCAAACGCTGGATATCTGCCCGCAAATGTGCTGGCCGGGTATCGCAGGGACAGGGAAACGCGCACCCAGAAACTCAATACGCGCCCCAAGGTGACGCTGACCACGCCAGAGGAAATTCGTGGTTTCTGGATCGCGACAGGCCAACTGACAAACCCTGTGCATCGCGATCTGCTGCGGTTCATGCTGTTGACCGGACAGAGGCGCAGCGAAACAGCCTGGATGACGTACGCGGACATATCCGGTGACGTTTGGAATATCCCGGCTGCCTTGCACAAGATGGGTGAGGCTGTGCGTGTGCCTCTGGGTACATCATCGCTGTCCCTTGTGGATGCGCAGGAGCGGTTGGCCGGATGTGATCTTGTGTTTCCGGGTCGGCATGGCAAACGCATCAGCGGGTTTACCCAGCTGCTGAAACCTCTGCGCGTGGCGCTGGGCATACCGGGGTTTGGGTTTCACGCGCTGCGCAGAACATACCGTACCGGTTTGGAAGCGCTGGGCGTACCGGAACGTGTTTGCGAACTGATGATTGGTCACGCCCGCCCTGATTTGCTGGGGCGATATTCGGCGGCGGACCTGTGGGCGCAGCGTGTAGATGCGCAGGCGCTATGGGAAAGTCACGTTGCCGAGGTGGTCGCATGACGAACGGGCGCGACACGGGCAATCAGAGACTGTCGGAGATGCCAACCACGTATGACGGGCGGCGGGTTGGGGCGGCGTATGTGCAGATGCGGGCTGACCTGACCCGCGCAATGCAGCACCAGTCTAAAGATATGAAGCGGGGCACAGCGCTGACAGCGATTATCCGGTACATGGACGCGGCACACTCGGAGCTGATACAGGGCGATGAGTTGGCAGAACTGCGGCGGTTACGGGCTGAAATACTGCACGATGCAGGCACAGCAGTCACGCGTGAACGGGGCAATGGCCAGCCCCAGAAGCCAGCTGGGGAAACCCTGCTGCGGTGTGCGGCCATCGCGGCGGTGCGTTTTCTGCGCGATGGAAAAGCCCACGGGCAGGCGTTGACAGCGAAGAATGCCCGCGCTGAAGTCGCGCGGATACTGCGCAGTATGGGCCGGTCGGACGGCGTCGAACGTCTGCGGAAATGGGAAGCCGATTGGCTGCCTCGTCAGCGTATCAATTCGGGGCCCGGCGTCGACACGGATGCGGACCCGGAACATGCGGTGGACATTTATCAGGATTTCATGACGCGAAGTTATTGCCCGCCGGAAAACCCAATCATGAAAGCACGCGACACGCTGCGGAAGGTGGGGCGGTCATACGCTCCTGAAACCTGCCCTCGCCTGTAAAGCGATGAGATATCAGATGGTTAGAAAATAGTCCGTTTGGCTCAATCCTAACGGACACAGGTACCGTGGCATTTGTGCTGACAGAGATTTGTTGCCGATTGCAGGGGGTATACACATGACGGAATTCACGCACATGAAACAGCCTGTCCTGGCCGCTGCCGGCGGGATGGTGGAACGGGACGTGCTGTACAGCACGCAGGATTTGGCGGCTATTTTGGGCGTTTCCCCGCGCACGGTGGAACGCTGGCGGCAAGATGGACGCGGGCCAAAGGTAACGCGGTTGTATATTAACGCGCCGCCGAAATATCGCGGGCTGCACATTCTCGAAGCGCTGGAAGCATCGGCGGAACGATGATGCGGGTGGGACGATGAACCCCCACCCGCACGCCAAACGTCGCATCAGAGTGCATACGGAAGCACACCGGAACGCGGTGGACGTACTATGATGGTATCAAGACACAGAGACAACAGCGGCAAGCGCAGGCGGCAAGTCGGCGCGTCTGACCCGGTAGCAACGCACAAGCAGGCAAGACGGTTTGTGTGGGATGCTCTGCGCAATATCGACATGAACCACGGCGCGCAGCTGGTGCTGTTGCTTATGGTTTCACAGTGGAGGCCGGAAAACGGCTGGCGCAAGGGGCGGGACACAATCGCTAAGGCTCTGCGGCTGTCCAAGGATACGGTTGACCGTGCGCTAAGGGAGTTGCAGTCGCTGGGGCTGATTTATGTGGTTGAACCTGCAGCACCACGGCGGCCTGCGGTCTATGACTTCGGGCCTAACGCGTTTGACCTGACCGATGATGAGGGTGGTTCGGCGTGTGAAGACGACGCCGACGCTGCTGATGCTACTCCGCCTGATCATCAGGCGGAGACGAAACCACACCATCAGGCGGAGTACGGCGCTACTCCGCCTGACCATCAGGCGGCTAACGGTATACGGGGGGTTCGCACGGCAAAAACTTACCCATCGCGCGTGGATCAAATCGACCTGTCCGGCGCTGATCGGGATCCTGTCCCGTGGTGGTCAGTGTGACGCGCTTTCCAATCAACCGAGCGCTGCGCCCATCATGTGACACCCGATCGCGTCCCTCATGGCGTCTGTCCCTGTGGCGAGGTTGGCGCTGATGCTCGGGAAACGCAGGACGTGTGGATTTCCCTGCGCATCATATCGGCTGTCCGATCGGTGGCCGATGATGCGCGACGCCATCCGCACCCGCTGTGTTGTCTCGGCACTGGCGCAACAGAACCCACGGGCGCAACATCGCCATGTGTTCCCCCAAGCTCACCACAGGCCGATACAACGCTGCCACGGGCAGAACGGCTGCGTGTCTGGGCAGGGAGAGAAAAAAACGCAACTGACGGACCAGAACCACCAACCAACCATCACAGGAGACAAACCGATGGGAAGAATACTGAAAGCTCACAACCCAGACGCAGCCAGGCAGGACCTAATGGATGAAATAGGCGCGGGGCCCAGCGAAATCATCGTGCGCAATTCTGTCGCTGACGACCTGCAGCGCTGCTTTGCGGAAACCCACGGCGGCCAGACGCGCGACTGGGAATACGGCGGCTGCGAAGAATTCCTGAATTTCAGCGCAGCCGAAACCGTCACGATGGCTGACGCAATGCAAACCACCAACACTTTGTTGGCGCAGGTGTTGCACGGAAGCGGTGGCGTCACGGTCTGTAACTGAGCACAGGCGCAAAACGCAACGCAGCGTCGAACGGAGGAACAGACAACATGCTGAGCATCACAATATTAGGCCGCGTATCGAAGGGCGCGAAACTCACCAAAGCGGGCAACTCCGACGTGTGCAATTTCAGCGTATCGGCTGGCCTGGGCGATGACGCACAGATTGTCGGGTGCAGTCTCTGGGGCAAACGCGCTCAGGCGCTGGCGGAACATCTGGTGCAGGGCGTTCCGGTCACGGTATCGGGGGCGCTGTCTCTGGAAACCCATGAGGGCCATTCATACATGAGCGTGCGCAGCGTGCAGGACATCGCAATTCTGGATACTGTCGAAAATGTGAAGGCCAACCGGAAACGCTATCGTATCAAGTGCAAAGCGCAGCAACAGCAACAAACCAAGCAACGTGCGATTGGCAGTGGAAGCGGCGTTGTGGATGGGAGGCCGTGGGGTTTGGTGGGCTCAGGCCGACAGGAATAGATAGTTGCCGTTGCAGTTTATCTCATCCCCGCATCTGCTGATCAGGTGCCGCTGTTGCTGCACTGTAGTTTTGGCGCTGCGGCCGTCTCGCCGGTATTGTTCTGATGCCTGCCGCAGCGCGGAATACCGATGGCGTAAGACGCAGGCGAAACACGAAGCGGCTTTTGAGGAGCACTGCCGTTTGTTACGTGTCCAAAGTGAAGGACAAACACTTCCCATCGGTACGCGAATTTGCGCGGAATGTGGGGAGGTGTTGTTTCCGTTGGCCAAACGCACTGCCCGCTATTGCAGTGGGAGTTGCAGAAGCAGGGCGTGGCGACAGCAGTAAACGTGCAAATCAGTGGTGGCGCTAAATAAGATGTAAACTGGACTCATGTTTGGTTCTTAAGTTCGTATAGCGTCAAATTTCGTAGTGAGCTCAAGTAGTTTCCGTCTGAGTGGAGGAAACCAGGTTAATTTACCGCTTGGGCTATCCTGCAACCCCACGCCAATCTCATCCCCGATATCGGCGTGGGGTAACTTGCGCAACAAAATACCACATAAACATATGTAAACGTTTGGAAATAGCATAACCATAACGCCAAAACCGTGACGGTATATAGTCGAAGAACAAAGCTATGGCAAAGAAAGTCGAAATTGGCAGAAAATCGTAGGAAACTGCCATAGAACGCAGCAATTCTCATAGAGCCCTTGAATTCAACCAATTAAGTTCGAATAGCTACGGATTTTCTCGTGCAGACCTATGTTGGATCGAGAAGTGGCGCGCCAGAGAAGGCAACTGTCGAACCATCCATTGAACGGTCCACCGGCCCAGAAAAAATACTATTGCTGCTCCGAAAAAGATAAGAAAAAGCGCGATCCCGTCAACATCAAAGTCAGACTGGTTCCAGCCGTATGAAAATTACACTTCTTGAGGAAAACAAAAATGGATTTTGATAAACAAAAGATTGAAGACCTGTTGTGTCGAATTGATGCAATGGTCAATTCTTTGCCCGACACAAAAGATGATAAGATGCATCCGCGCGTAGTATTGTGGGTCGCATTAGGCCAATTGCGAAACGAATTGGGCGTTCCAAGGAAGCAAAACTGAACAATGGTGCCTAACTGAAAACGCAGTTGTGTTCAAAGGTCGTTTTAGCAGAAGCCGTTTGCCGCAAAAATTCTATACCAAAACGGCCAAAAAATCTAAAACTGTTGCCTGTGAAAAACTAGGCTTTCTATGCCTTAGTGCAGCCGACTCTTTGTGGCTTGGAGTAGCGTGCATTCAAATCGTTTAAGAGTAGGCCGACTTGTTTGACCATATTTTCCAACATTGTTTCGTAAGTCGGGAAATATTTCAAAAATCTCATTGCGGGTTTCTTCTGCCATTCCATCGACAACATAATCCCCTGGATGAAAACTCTCTGAGAGCGCATCTTCGGCTACAATGATCTCGTGTTGGTCGAATAGTATGTGATAGTATTTCACTTCAGTAATACTGCATTTGTAAATCGTATCACCGTTCACCAAGTGTTTTGCCGCCGCCAAAAAACAACGATCGCCGAAAAGTAATTCTTCCTGCCACCCGCTAATTACCATTCGATGTTGCGGGGAAACAAACAAGTCTCTCGACGGCACGTTATTGCCCAATGCTCCTTGAGAGATGCATATTGGAAGTAGTTTCGGATTCAAGGCTAGATCAATAGCGTCGAGTTTTCGCGAACCTATCCACCGAATTGGTTGGAGTCCGTGGTCCGCTGTGAGAACCAAATCTCCAGGATTTAATTCCTCAACTGGCCGTTTGTTAACGTCTGTTTGGATGAGCGTACCAGCGACAAAGCACGGTACAATATAATCTCCCCTGTCAAGGTCGCCTTCATTGATAGTTCCTGGCGGAATGTCTACCACTCCTTCCGGAGTATAAACTTTCCATTGCCCAGTGTTAGGACCCGTGCTCGGAACGGTTTCAACCACTATCCAAGTGCTACTACCGACTGTGAAGGTACCAGCAAATGTTCCGATAAGACTCCCGTTTTCAAACAATTGCTCACCAAACTCAAAGGCATTGTTTGAGCCATCGTCGGAAAGAACTCCGTCTGTTGGATCAGTTGAACCCTGTTTGTAGTTCGCGCTAAAACCCGCCTCTTCGTATATAAAGGAAGACGTGAAATCTAAGGAAGCCATATCCACTATTTTCCCAAAGTCGAAGGACCATTAACCTAGTCTTCCCCGATTTTGTCATTAGATCAAGTTTTCTAATGGCTAAACCTCCGGTGTACTGGTTGCGCCGTTTTACTTTTTCGCAATCTCCAATATCGCTGAAATGTCCTAGCGTCCAGCACGGTCCGCAACTCGTTCAATTGGGCGGCGATTGGGCTTGACGTAGTGTTCACTCGCCCATTGCGATTATCATCCGCCAACGACTTTAAGCCGTATATCGTATCGTCTGTTTTTTTCGACCGGACAATGCCCGTACTTTGGTTCGCAGCCTCTGAACTGCGGTACGGGCAATCTGATCCAATATTAAACACTTGCCGTAATATGTATGATCCCGAACACCCAGCCGGGATCGTCTCATGAGTGACTGCACCTCGCCTTCGTGCGGGGTGCAACCTCTTTTTGAAATCCAGCTTTCGACATGTCAGCGCCAGATAGGACGCAAACACCCTCACGCAATCTGATCCACGGCTCATGTTGCTTCGTATTTTTTTATGTCTCTTACCCGAGGCACCCGGTTTTTTGGACCAACTTCACCCCGCCTTTGCGCGGGGTGTTTTTTCTCAAGCCAGTTCCACAGAGCCAGAAAAAAATGGCCCGAGTTGTACGTAACTTTCAAATCTTGGCGTTCTTACTTCAAACTTTGTCCGAAGTCCTTGTCCGTGCCCCAAGACAGCGCCTTATTGAGATAAGCATCCATGTCACCGCCTCCAAACTCGTCCCACAAACTGTCGAGCAATTCGCTGCACATGTTTGCCATGTTCAGTCTGTACCAAATTGTATTTCTTTTCTGCGGAACCTGCGTTTCGTATTCGATCAATTTCACCAGTTCTGCGTGATCAGTAAAGTTTTGACACTCTGCGCCTGCGGATATGAACCCCGTTACTCTATCAAGTCTTCGATCCTCTGCTTCGCTATACCATTGGTAAAGTGGGAACACCGCAATAGCTGCGGCGGCTATTACAATCAGTCGTTCAGCAACTTCTATAATTGCCCGAAAATTCGTTACCATTTTGTGCCTCTCTCAAGAATACATGAAAGGTATGACATGGTTTTCTTTACCGAGGAAAAAGTCTCGTCTCAGCGCGGGGTAGGCGACGCGGGTTTTTTCTTGCGGCGTTGTGGCACGGTGATGAGTAATCTGCGTGCGCTACCTATCATAAGTCACCACTCACGGACGCCCCGCGCTGCCGAGGTCCCCTCCAGCGAAACAGGCAGCGCGGGTTTTATGTATGACCGACCGGCCCGCGTAGTTCTGGCTCTGTCGGCAGGGCATGATCCGGCGGTTCAACGCCGTGGTCGTTCAGCCACTCGAAGATTGCCCCCCAATCATCCTGCAAACTCGGTGCGCTGCGATATTCGCGCAGGCTTTCCAATTTGCATCGTAGATCGAAGGGGATTGTGCGTGGCCATTTTTGCATAGCTATGAGTTCTATTTTTGTTCCAGCTTGTGTCAATTGTCGTCTACAAACAAAAGCCCCCATGCAACAAAGGCGTATGTTCCAAGCAATCCAGTTGCGTTCAAGATTTGACGGGATTGGGGGCCAAATACAGAGCGAAGCTGGATGGCCACATTCTCCGGGTTGAGGCAATCCTTCTTGATAACGGTGCGGTTACATCAACCACAGTTCACAATTTCGAGCTGCACTGCCTGTCGAGCTGAGTAGTAAATGATTAGAGTTTCAGCTGTGCTCCAAACGGTACTGATGGGGTGTTGCAACCACGCAAAATAACTTCAACGTGCGCCACATGTGCGCCACGGGTGGACATCCCATTTGGATTGCAGAACGGTAACTAATTGAAAAGATGGTGCTGCTGGAGAGAATTGAACTCTCGACCTCTCCCTTACCAAGGGAGTGCTCTACCTCTGAGCTACAGCAGCGCTGTGGGCGGGTGATTAGACTCAAACGAAACGGTGCGCAAGGGTGTCTGGACGGTTTTTTTCGCCTCCTGTAGAGAAAGACTATGGCAGATAGAAATACACCTAAAAAACACGGTAAACCCGGTGACGCACGCGAGGAACGGCTGAAGGCCGCGCTTAAGGCGAATATGGCGCGGCGCAAGGCGCAGGCCAAGGCGCGTGCGACATCTGGGGACAAGGCCGGCAAGGACGAGGGATAAGAGCAGATGGATTCGATTCTGGTGACGGGCAACGGGCCGCTGAACGGTCAGATACCGATTGCGGGGGCCAAGAATGCGTGCCTGACCCTGATGCCCGCCACGTTGCTAAGCGATGAACCGCTGACGCTTACCAATGCGCCGCGGCTGAGTGACATCAAGACCATGACCGCCCTGTTGCAATCGCTGGGCGCCGAGGTGTCGGCGCTGCAGGACGGGCAAGTGCTGGCAATGTCCAGCCATGACCTGACGAGCCATACGGCCGATTATGAGATCGTGCGCAAGATGCGGGCTTCGAATCTGGTGCTAGGCCCGCTGCTGGCGCGGTTTGGTGAGGCTGTGGTCTCGCTTCCCGGCGGTTGCGCGATCGGTGCGCGACCAATGGACTTGCACGTCGAAGGGCTTGAGGCGCTGGGCGCCGAGATCGAGTTGAAAGACGGTTATCTACATGCCAAGGCTTCAGGTGGGCTGAAGGGCGCTGTGCATGAGATGCGTTTTGCATCCGTCGGTGCGACCGAAAATATTGTGATGGCAGCGACATTGGCCAAGGGCACCACGGTTCTGAAAAACGCAGCGCGCGAACCCGAGATTGTCGATCTGGTGGAATGCCTGCGCAAGATGGGCGCGCAGATCGCCGGTGAGGGCACGTCGACCATCGAAATTCAGGGCGTCGACCGTTTGCACGGCGCGACCCATCAGGTTGTGACCGACCGGATTGAACTGGGCACCTATATGCTGGCTCCGGCCATGTGCGGAGGTGAGGTCGAATTGCTGGGTGGCCGTATGTCTCTGGTCGAAAGCTTCGCGGCGAAACTGGATGCCGCAGGTGTGAATGTCACCGAAACCGATAAGGGTTTGAAAGTCGCACGCAAGAACGGTCGCGTCAGCGCAGTTGATGTGGTCACCGAACCATTCCCGGGTTTTCCGACGGACCTGCAGGCGCAGATGATGGCATTGATGTGTACGGCCGAGGGGACATCTGTTCTAGAAGAGCGTATCTTTGAAAACCGGTTCATGCACGCACCCGAACTGGTGCGTATGGGGGCCGACATCGAAGTGCATGGCGGCACGGCCACCGTGACAGGGGTCGAGCGGTTAAAAGGCGCGCCCGTCATGGCGACGGATCTGCGTGCGTCGGTATCGCTGATTTTGGCGGGATTGGCGGCAGAAGGTGAAACGACGGTCAGCCGGGTCTATCATCTGGATCGCGGATATGAACATGTGGTGCGCAAGCTCGAAGGCGTGGGTGCCAAGATTGAACGGATCAAGAACCAATGACTGATGCAAGTTTCCACGACGGTCGCGAGGCCCCTCTGAACCTGGGCGCGCAGGACCCTGACGACCTACAGGTGATCTCGACGCTCACTCAGGACGCGGTGTTTCCGATCACCGAGATGACGTGGCGCCCGTCGCAACGTCGTTTTGGCCTGCTGCTCAATCGTTTTCGGTGGGAAGACAAGGAGGCTGCTACCCTTCGCGATCGGCCATTCGAGCGGGTGCAGTCGGTGTTGGTCTTTGACTCGGTCCTTTCGGTTGCCAGCCAGGGTATCGACCGCAGCGACAAGGACATGGTCATGTCACTGTTGTCGGTCGATTTCGAGGCCGCAGAGGATGGTGCAGGTCAGGTCTTGCTAACCTTGGCCGGAGATGGCGCAATTCGCCTGACGGTCGAGGCGCTGGACGCCACCCTGAAGGATGTCACCCGACCGTATCAGGCTCCATCCGGGCAGGCCCCGCACCATCCGGAATAAGCGCGGCATAGCGCAGGCGTTCTCTGGGCCATCCACGGGTCTGGAGCTGCGTCGCGCGACCGTGTTTGACGTGTTTCAGATTAGCCGGGTTCTGACCCGGTCGATCACCTATCTTTGCGCTGGTGACCACCATAAAGACACCGCTCTGCTGGCGGCGTGGACGGGTAACAAGGATCCTCAGACCATAAGGCGATGGATACAGTCGGGGGCGACCCTCTGGCTGGCCGAGGTAGATGGCGTCGTCGCTGGTGTCGGTGGGGTGCGCCACGGGGCGGAACTCTCGCTACTTTACGTCGATCCTGCTTATGTGCGGCGCGGGATCGGGTTGGCGCTGCTGATCCGATTGGAACATGAACTGGCCGGGCAGGGATGCACGACGGCGCATCTGAATGCCACGACAACTGCCCGCGCGTTCTATCGTCGCTATGGGTGGTTAGATGTAGGCGCGCCGACAAACTGGCTTGGTATGCCGCATTATCCGATGCGCAAATCGCTGCACCCTGCTGCTGAAGGGTTGAGGCCAGCCCATCCGGGCGATATGTCCCGGTGAAACGCCCCGGAGTGCACATATGCCCGTCTTTCTAGATACGACCTCGCGCGAATTCGAACCGGTGTTCAAGGCGCTGTTGTCCGCCAAGCGCGAGGATAGCCCCGACGTTGACGCCGTTGTGGCACAGATTATTGAAGATGTGCGCACCCGTGGTGACGCGGCAGTCATAGAACTGACCGCAAAATTTGACCGGCTTGATTTAACGCCCGATACATTGGCTTTTTCAGCGGCTGAAATTTCCGAAGCCGTGGCACAGGTCACGCCCGATGATCGCGCCGCCTTGGAATTAGCCGCAAACCGAATTCGGGCATATCATGAACGGCAGATGCCGTCTGATGATCAATGGGTTGACGAAACCGGTGCGACATTGGGCTGGCGCTGGTCTGCTGTATCGGCGGCTGGCTTGTATGTGCCGGGTGGTTTGGCCTCGTACCCGTCCTCTGTGTTGATGAATGCCATTCCGGCAAAGGTGGCAGGAGTTGAGCGGCTGGCGATTGCCGTGCCGACGCCGGACGGTCAAGTGAACCCGCTGGTTTTGCTGGCGGCGCAACTTTCGGGTGTGGATGAGATTTACCGCATTGGCGGAGCACAGGCGATCGCGGCGTTGGCCTATGGCACGGGCACGATTGCTCCGGTCGACAAGATTACCGGACCGGGCAACGCCTTTGTCGCCGCCGCAAAGCGTCGTGTCTTCGGCAAGGTCGGCATCGACATGATCGCTGGGCCCTCTGAGATTTTGGTGATTGCCGACAAGGATAACGACCCGGATTGGATTGCACTGGACTTGCTGAGTCAGGCCGAGCACGACGAAAGCGCGCAGTCGATCCTGATCACGAACGATGCTTCGTTTGGGCAGGACGTAGCAAAGGCCGTGGCGAAACGGCTTGAAACGCTGCAGCGGAGCGCGATCGCCGGTGCCAGTTGGCGTGATTTCGGGGCGATCATAACAGTGCGCGATCTGGATGAGGCGGCGGAGTTGTCCAACCGAATCGCACCCGAGCATCTAGAGCTGTGCGTGTCTGATCCAGTCGCGCTTAGTGAAAAAACGGTCCATGCAGGTGCTATCTTTCTTGGGCAATACACCCCCGAAGCGATCGGAGATTATGTCGGCGGCCCCAACCACGTGCTGCCCACGGCGCGGTCAGCGCGCTTTTCGTCGGGCCTTAGCGTTATGGAATTCCTCAAGCGGACCACCCTTAGCCAGATGACGCCCGAGGCATTGCGCGAAATTGGCCCCGCGGCCGAGCAACTGGCCCAGTCAGAAAGCCTTGAGGCACATGGTCTGTCCGTCACGGCACGGCTCAAACGGCTGAACGAGTGAAAGCTTGGCGGCCCAAAGTTGGAACCCGACACGCATCTGACCCACTGGCATCCCGGTATGTTCGCCGACCCATTGCTACAAAAGAGCAAATTGACCCAGCGGAGCCGTCGATTTGATCCATTCCCGCGTTGTCCAATTATTTCTGTTGCGATAAGCCTGATCCGACCTGAACGGACTGCACACACATGACCCGCATTTCGCATATCGAACTGGATGACCGCAATCTGCCTCCGCCGACCCCTGAGATCGAGCAGGAGCGCAAGGTCGCGATCTATGATCTGTTGGAAGACAACTCGTTTGTCCTGCCCAAACGCGGGGACAGGGTTGTGCCAGACGGTCCCTACCATGTGCAGTTGTCGATCCGCGACAAACGGCTGGTGTTCGACATCGCGACCGAGGCCGAGGAGAAAGCGGCCGAATTCCATCTTTCGCTGGGGCCGTTCAAGCAGGTGGTGAAGGATTACTTCCAGATTTGCGAAAGTTATTTTGATGCGGTGAAGTCTCTGCCGCCCAGCCAAATCGAAACCATCGACATGGCCCGGCGCGGCATCCATAACGAGGGCAGCCGGGTCCTGCAGGAGCGGCTGGAAGGTAAAGCCGAAGTCGATACCGACACCGCCCGCCGCTTGTTCACGCTGATCTGCGTGCTGCATTTCGGGGGGTGACGGGTGACGCCTCTGCCGCAGTCCATCCTGTTCTGTTGCGACCATAATTCGGTTCGGTCACCCATGGCCGAAGGTATCATGAAAAAATTCTATGGCACCGGCACATATGTCCAGTCCGCCGGTGTTCACAATGACTTGGAAATCGACGGGTTCTGCATTGCAGTGTGCCAGGAAATCGGTGTTGAACTGTCCCGCCATCGTTCACGCTCGTTTGATGAGATGCAGGAATGGGGCGACGACCTCAGCTCGTTTGACCTGATCGTCGCGCTGTCGCCCGCCAGCCAGCGCCGGGCGCTGGACTTAACCCGGATTTTTCATCTGGATGTCGATTATTGGCCAATAATGGACCCTACTGGACTGGGCGAGAACCGCGAAGAAAAGCTACATCACTACCGACAGACCCGCGATCAGATCATCAAGCATCTGAAAGACCGCTGGGGCGAGCCTACGGAGTGATCATGAACGAGACCGTCAAAACCTACTTCAACGCCTTCAACGCAGGTGATGTGGAGGGCATGTTGGCGTGCCTGTCCGACGATGTGGCCCACCATGTGAACGAAGGCCAAATTCGGGTTGGCAAAGAACAGTTCGCAGCCTTTTGCGCCCATATGAATCGCTGCTACCGCGAGAACCTGACCGACATCGTGGTGTTCGACGCCGAAGGCGGCACCCGCGCGGCGGCCGAATTCACCGTGAACGGCACCTATCTGGAAACTGATGAAGGCTTGCCCGAAGCGCATGGGCAGACCTATCGCCTTCCTGCGGGCTCGTTCTTTGATCTAAAGAGCGGAAAAATTACCCGCGTTACGACCTTCTACAACCTCGCTGATTGGACCAAACAGGTCTCGAATGGCTGAGGTTACAGCCGTCCGCCCCCTGACCGGAGCGGCGTTGGAGGCCGCTCTGGACGATGTCGCGCGCTTGCGGATCGAAGTGTTTCGGGCGTGGCCTTACCTTTATGACGGCGATCTGGATTACGAACGGAAATACCTGCAATCCTACCGTGATAGCGACAAGTCCATCGTTGTAGGTGCCTTTGATAGTAATCGGCTGATCGGCGCATCCACCGGTGCCCCTCTGATTGATCATTCCGACGATTTCGCAGCGGCTTTTGAGGGCGCAGGTCTGGACCTGTCGCAAATCTTCTACTGTGCGGAATCCGTTTTGCTGTCGGACTATCGGGGGCAGGGTGTTGGCCACAAGTTCTTCGATCTACGCGAGGCGCATGCCCGTGAACTGGGATTCAAGAAATGTGCCTTCTGCGCGGTGCAACGCCCGGTGGATCATCCGATGCGGCCCGATAATTACCGCCCGCTGGACGCGTTCTGGCGCGCGCGCGGGTATGAGCCTCTGCCCGGTGTAGTTGCGCAGTTTTCGTGGAAGGATATAAGCGAAGAGGCCGAGACAAAGAAACCGTTGCAATTCTGGATCAGGGATCTGAACGCGTAGCTTCGCTGTCAGGTATCAACGGGTCTGTCTGCGGCTGAGAAGACCATATTTCACCGCCCACCCTCGAAAAGACCGGCGTCTGGGCTTTTCCTGTTGAACTTCGGACTTAGTTTGCGCCCCGCCTTTTCGATTGAACTCGAATACGTCGATGACGCGTTCGGCGCAGCCACAGGCCTCGCCCATGCCAACTTTGGCGAAGTAGAACTTTTCGAAGCTTTCAGGGTTTTGCATGGGGGTCCTCTTGTCCCTATTGAACCAAGTCGCGGCCTTTTTGCCAATTCACTTTCCTGTCGGGTCGCGTCGGGGTGTATACAGATCGCGCGCTCCTGACTTAGTGTTGCACCAATCCAGAACCGAAGGATCCCTCAGATGAAAGTCGCAACCGCCGCCTATGACCTCGACTGGCTCGACAGTTGGGCACAGTATGAGGACAAGTTGGATCGCTGGGTCAGCGATGCGGTTAGGCAAGGGGCCGAACTGCTGGTCTTTCCCGAATACGGCGCGATGGAATTGTCGACGCTGGACGGGGCAGAGGTAGCCGGCAATTTGGAGCGGTCGATCCACGCAGTTTCCGACCGGATGGAAGACGTGCACACCCTGCATCAGCGACTGGCCCGTGAGTACAAGGTTTATATTCTGGGGGCATCGGCCCCGGTTGTGGGCGGGCCGGGGCGCCCAGTGAATCGGGCTGAGCTTTATGCGCCGGATGGCGGACAGGATCATCAGGACAAACAGATCATGACCCGGTTCGAGCGCGAGCAGTGGGACATCGCCCCCGGCGGCCCGCTAAAACTGTTCGACACTGCGCTGGGCAAGATCGGCGTGCTGATCTGTTACGACAGCGAGTTTCCTTTGCTGGGCCGCGCGCTGAGCGAGGCAGACTTGATCCTTGTACCGTCCTGCACCGAGGCATTGTCCGGCTATTGGCGCGTGCGGATTGGCGCGATGTCCAGAGCATTGGAAAATCAATGCGTTACAGTGATGGCCTCCCTGGTGCGAAGCAATGACTGGTCCGAGGCTGTGGATATGAACACCGGCACCGGCGGTATTTTCGGGCCGCCTGACAAGGGATTCCCCGCAACTGGCGTGCTGGCGGAAGGCGCGCTTAATCAGCCCGGCTGGACCTTCGCGGAAATCGACCTTGGCGCTATCGCGACGGTTCGTGCGGACGGACGCGTGCTGAACCGCAGCCATTGGGACGAGCAGACCACCCGAGTCGAATCCGTCACATTATCCCGACTTTAGCGATTCCGGCCTTGAAATAAGCCCAAAATAGGCTCATTTAGGCGCACATCCTCGTAGATTCTGCGAGTGCAACGTAAATGTGGAGACAACATGGCCAAGGAAGATACGCTCGAATTTCCCGGTGTCGTGAAGGAACTCCTGCCTAATGCGACGTTTCGGGTCGAGCTGGAAAACGGCCATGAGATCATCGCACATACGGCAGGCAAGATGCGCAAGAACCGCATCCGTGTTCTGGCCGGCGACAAGGTTCAGGTCGAGATGACCCCCTATGATCTGACCAAGGGTCGGATCAACTACCGCTTCAAGTAACGCCCAACCCAATGGCGTTTATCTTAGGATCGGGCAGCCCAAGGCGGCTGGACCTGCTAGCCCAGCTTGGCGTGCAGCCCGATGCCATTCGCGCCCCCGATATCGACGAAGCGCCCCTGAAGGGCGAATTGCCCGTCTCATATTGCAACCGCATCACGCGGGCAAAAGTGCAGGCGGTTCAGGCCGATAGCGATGATATCACCCTTTGCGCCGATACCACGGTCGCACTGGGTCGCCGGATATTGGGCAAGCCCGAGGACGCTGGGCAGGCGGCCGAGTTTCTTCACGCTTTGTCAGGCAGGCGCCATCGTGTCATCACCTCGGTCGCGGTTCGGCGTGGCGAGCGTGTGCTGCAGCGCGATGTGGTGTCTCAGGTCAAGGTCAAACGCCTTTCTGACGTTGAGATCAACGCCTATCTGGCGACTGGCGATTGGCAGGGCAAGGCAGGTGCCTACGCAATCCAAGGCCCCGCTGGCGCATTCATCCCGTGGATTTCCGGTTCCTTCACCGGTATCGTAGGCTTGCCCCTGTCTGAAACCGCTGCTCTGCTGCAAGGCATCGGATACCCGCTGTATCGTGAGGCATCATGAAAGGCCGCACCATCGTACTGGACCACATCGACGACCGCGAAGCTGCGGCATTGATGGTTGACGGAAAACTTGAAGATTTCCTGATTGCTGGGGATGCGCCCGCGCCCGGAACAATCTATCGCGCCCGCGCAGACCGTCCGGTCAAGGGGCAGGGTGGCATGTTCCTGACAACGCCGGATGGGCCTGCTTTTCTGCGTCAGGTCAAAGGTTTGTCGCCCGGTGCCCTGATGCTGGTTCAGGTAAGCGGCTATGCCGAGCCGGGCAAGGCGTTGCCGGTCACTGATCGGGTGCTGTTCAAAAGCCGTTATGCGATCGTGACGCCCGACGCGCCGGGTCTGAACATCTCGCGTTCCATCCGGGACGAGGATGAGCGTGACCGTCTCCTGGAAATTGCGCATGAGTGTATGGATGGCAGTTCCTACGGATTGATTCTGCGGTCGTGCTGCGCCGGGGAAGACGCGGGTGAGATCGCCGAGGACATCAACGCGATGTTGGCTCATGCGGATCAGGTTATCAATGATCCGGGGACCGAGCCTGAACTTCTGTTGGAAGGCGATGGGCCGCATGTTCTTGCATGGCGCGACTGGACTGATCCAGCCGAGGTTGTAACGCAGGCCGGTGGCTTCGATACGCACGGGGTGCTTGACGCTTTGGATGTTGCCTGCGGGGTATCTGAGCCATTGCCGGGGGGCGGTCATCTCTATATCCAGCCCACCCGCGCCTTGATCGCTGTAGATGTGAATACTGGTGCCGACACGTCGCTGGCGGCGGGAACTAAAGCCAACTTCTCTTGCGCCAAGGCGTTGGCCCGCGCATTGCGCGTGCGCGGCCTGGGCGGGCAAATCACCGTGGATCTGGCCCCTATGCCAAAGAAAGATCGCCGTGGCTTTGAATCCGCCTTGCGCGCTGCTTTGAAGGCTGACCCGATCGAGACAACAATGGCCGGCTGGACACCTCTTGGGCATTTTGAGCTACAGCGCAAACGAGCCCGATTCCCGCTTTCGGAGGTTCTGAAATGAGCTGTCCCATCTGCGGAGATGACACCGTTACGAAGTTTCGCCCCTTCTGTTCAAAACGCTGCGCCGACATCGACTTGGCCAAGTGGCTAAATGGGTCATATTCCGTTCCGTCCCAGCGCGAAGAGGATGTCGAAACGGACTTATCGCCGGAAGAAGAAGGGCCGCACCGCCCACATTGAAAAAATGTGAAAAAGGCTCTGGACACTGCCAGTGGCAAGTCATAGAACGCCTCCACCCAACGGCAGTCGCCGTTCCCGTGCCCGGGTAGCTCAGGGGTAGAGCAGTGGATTGAAAATCCTCGTGTCGGTGGTTCGATTCCGCCCCCGGGCACCACTTAAATTAAACAAAAACAGATGCTTACTGAACTTAGCGCGCTTACGCCGAAGTGCATTTTCGCCCTTGGGTGACAATTTGGGTGACAGCCGACGAGCTTTGCACCTGATTTTCTTGTAAGCGGACATTGATGGACACCGCAGCGAAGGACTGCTCGGAGCCCAATGCGGAACAAGTGCAGCGACAAAGCACTGGACGCGAAGATTGTATGACCACGTTGTTTTACGCCCTAGACTTAATCGCACAAATCCGAAGCTTCTATTGAATTCTGGGGCTTCCGTTTAAACTTGCACTGCGTGGAAGATAAATCAGGTTTTTCGGTTTGCTTCAGTACAGGAAGGCTTCGATACGTTTTGAACCAAAAACTCAACCCTACTATTTTCTTGCTTCGCCATGGTGAAACCGAATGGAATTTTCAAAAACGACGTCAAGGTTGGCAGAATTCGCCCTTGACCAAGCGAGGGGTCGCTCAGGCAGTGGCGAGTGCAAAAAGACTAAGGCACCGCCTATGCAGCCGTCACCCTCTGACGGTATTTTCAAGCCCACTTGGTCGAGCGGCACAGACGGCTTCCATCGTTGTCGAGGAACTTGGCCTCCCCCGGAAGCCATCGAGTATGAAACCAGTTTGATGGAATGCAGTTTCGGGCGATGGGAAGGCTTGGCGGAAAACGAGATCAAAAGACGATTTCCCCAAGAATGGGAGGCGCGATGCGCTGACCGTTGGAACTGTTCCGCACCGGGCGGAGAGTCTTATGCTGACGTACATGACCGGGTTTCTTCTTGGTATTCCAGCAAGTCTTTTGAGGGGGCTGTCATAGTTGTTGGCCACGGCTTAACCCTGCGCGTCTTTCGAGGGATTTACTTGAACTTGCCTTCAGAAGAGGTTTTTGAATTGAACGAACCTCAAGATGGTTTCATCGAGTTGCGATGCGGACATTCAACCTTCGTTGAAAACTGAGGCTTTGATGTTTGGCGCTCGTCCCAAGAGATCAGATTTCCGCTGGTTTCAAGCCTAGATAGCAATTTCTGAATGAAAGGGTTAGGTCGGTTTTCCAGAGCAAAGTAGCTATCGACCTGAGTCTGGATAAAGTACGCGGTATCGGCTCAAGGTAGCAACTCGCGGATTGATTTGTTCTTTCTAGGATTGCTTTTTAGTTCGAGGAGCAAGTCTTCCAGCTCTGGCTGTTTGAGTGCTTTCGCAGCACCCTTGGGCGAGAACCAATGCCTTTTTCTTTGGTGCCTTTCCTTCCACCGGCGCTTCACCTTATCGACGTAGAGAGGGTAGACCGTGGCTTTCACTTGGACACTGGTTCCGTCGTTAAAAACCTTGGCGTACTCAAACTCACCGATCGGCTTGCGGGAAATTGTACCTTCTACCCCAGCCTCCTCCAACGCTTCAATTTCCGCCGCGCGCCAGTCTTGCTCGCCGTCCATCGGCCAGCCCTTGGGCATGATCCAGCGCCCTGTGTCACGTGACGTTATAAGGAGCACCTTGAGGCGGCCGCCGAACAATTGCAGAGGCAATGCTGCAACTTGTTTTGTACGCTGATCCACTATGGTTCTCGCCCTCCACAGCAGGTTGAAGTGATGATGTGATCGATCCTTTCCGATTGTGACTGGCAGAAACACAAAAAACGTCACGAATTAGCGACGCAGAATTCACCCGTTTTCGATTTGCCATCCCAGGCCTAAATCCGACAGATGCCTTTGAACCCGGCCGGGGTAGTCAGATACGATTGCATCCACGCGCAGGTCGATCATCCTGCTTATATCTTCGTGCTCATTGACCGTCCAAACGGCAACACATAGGCCCAGATCTTTTGCGCGCGCCACATTTTCAGCTATTGCATCAGCGTAGTACGGGCACCAAAGCGAACCGCCAGCTTGCTTGACCAAATTTGGAATTTCATCGCGACGACCGCGAAGGTCTGGGCAAACCGCTTTCGAGGAATCCTCGCCCACATCGTCCTCGTTTTCCGGAAGCTGCGTAAGGTAAGAAGACGGCATATCCGGAGCCTGTCGCTGGCATTCTTCTAAAAGGTTCCAGTCAAAACTGTGCAAAACCGCGCGCATAGATAGACCTTTGGCGCGAACCTCTTGGAGAACTCGCCCAACAAAGTTCTCTCGATACACTGCATCGTGAGCCAGGTCAGGATCCGACTTCAGTTCAAGCATCAGATAGGCATTGCCGTATTTTGGTTCGGCGACCAAATCGAGCAAATCTATCAGCCTTGGGACACGAACACCGTCCAGTTGCGCCTGATCTGGGAAGCGTTGACCATAGTCAGAATGCCCGTCTAACCGTCCAATATCGAATTGCTGGATTTGGTCGAAAGTCAGAGATGAGACTTTCGGCTCCTCTCCAGAAAGAAACAGGCCATTGGCGTCGCGAAAGCCAGATGCGTGCAGACGATGATTGTGGGTAATAACCGGAACGTCATCAGCCGTCAGAACGACATCGAATTCAAGAAGCGGTACGCCAATGGACAGCGAGAAGTCGAAGCCAATCATGCTGTTTTCAGGCAAAACGCCTCTTGCCCCTCGATGGCCCACGACCCGGATCAGGTTTTCTCCACCACGAAAGGCTTCGACTTGAGGAAACGCCATTAGCCGTCCAGCCTTTCGCCGGTTGATTGGTCAAACAGATGCATGTGTTCTGGGTCGACCGAAAACCGCATGTTCGGATGCCTGCCTTCGATCGGATGGACGCCTGGAAGGCTTATCGTGATCGCTCCGCCGACGCCCGCGAGTTGACCGTGCAACAGAGTGTTGGCCCCTAACGGTTCTGCCATCTGAATCGCTGCTTCCAGCGGACCATTATCATCCAACAGCAGGTGCTCTGGGCGAATCCCCAGATTCAACGCGGTATCAGGACCTGCAGATCGGCCGACTGAAATTTCACCGATCTTGATCGTCCCGTTTTCACGCAAGGCGTCAAACACATTCATCGCAGGGCTGCCAATGAACTGTGCCGCGAACAGAGTTCTGGGCGTTTCGTAAACCTCCAACGGCGTTCCAATCTGCTCGGCAATGCCACCATTCATCACGATCATCCTGTCGGCCATCGTCATGGCCTCGACCTGATCGTGGGTCACATAGAGCGCCGTGATCCCCAGCTTTTCTTGGAGTTCGCGAATTTCCAGACGCATCTGGACCCGCAGCTTGGCATCAAGGTTTGAGAGCGGCTCATCAAACAGGAAAACTGCTGGCTCGCGGACAATAGCCCGACCCATCGCCACCCTCTGACGCTGACCACCTGACAACTGTCTGGGTTTGCGATCCAGCAAGGGTTCCAGCTGCAACAGCTTGGCGGCCTCGGTCACTTTCTGATCAATCTGGACCTTCGGCAACCCGGCGATTTTCAGGCCATATCCCATGTTCTGGCGCACAGACATATGTGGGTAGAGCGCATAGTTCTGGAAGACCATCGCGATGTCACGATCCATCGGCTCTTTGTCGTTGGCTCGTTCCTCTCCAATTCGGATTTCGCCATCAGTCACGGTTTCAAGTCCCGCAACCATCCGCAACAGCGTGGACTTGCCGCAGCCCGAAGGCCCAACGATCACGATGAACTCACCATCAGCAATATCGATATCGATGCCGTGGATGACGTCCGTTGGGCCAAAGCTCTTTTTGACGTTCTCTAGGGTTACTGTTGCCATTTCTTACTTCTCGCTATCGACAAGGCCACGGACAAAGAGCTTTTGCATCGACACCACCACGATGACCGGTGGGATCATTGCCAGAATTGATGTGGCCATGATGACCGGCCATTCGGCCACATCATCGCCGGACGGGAACATCTGTTTGATGCCCATCACAATGGTGTTCATTTCAGGGTCGGTGGTGATAAGCAGCGGCCAAAGGTATTGGTTCCAGCCATAGATGAACAGGATTACGAATAGCGCCGCAATATTGGTCCTGCTCATGGGTACAACGATATCAATGAAGAACCGCATCGGGCGAGCACCGTCGACTCGCGCTGCTTCGGCCAGCTCATCTGGGATGGTCAGAAAGAACTGCCGGAACAGGAACGTCGCCGTAGCCGAAGCGATAAGTGGGAAGATTAATCCGTAATAGCTGTTGAGCATACCGAAGCCGGCAACAACTTCAAAGGTTGGAACGATACGGACCTCTACCGGGAGCATAAGGGTCAGGAAGATCAGCCAAAAAAACGTCGTGCGCCCGGGAAATCGGAAATAGACAATCGCAAAGGCTGACAATAGTGAGATTACGATCTTGCCCACCGCAATACCAATGGCCATCACGAGGCTGTTGAACAACATTGTAGCGACCGGGACATTCACACCGGAAAACAGCGCGGCCTTGTAGTTTTCCCAGAACTGGTCACCCGGCACCAACGGCATAGGCGGTGACACGATCTCTGGCTGAGTGACAGTCGAGGCGACAAATGCCAGCCAGATTGGGAAAAAGACGATCAGCACTCCAAGGATCATCAATGCGTGGGTCAACCAGATCCCCATCCCGCGTTTTTCGACCATTCCGTGTTGTTGGGCCGCCATCAGTAATGCACCCTTTTTTCCACGTATTTGAATTGGATGACGGTCAACAGGCCGACGACGATAAGCAAAATGACCGACTGCGCCGACGATGAGCCAAGATCCTGCCCAACGAACCCGTCCGAGAAGACTTTGTAGACCAGAATAGTCGTCGCTTGCTGCGGCCCGCCTCCGGTGATCGTGTGGATAACGCCAAAGGTTTCAAAGAAGGCGTAGACGACATTCACCACCAGCAGGAAGAATGCAGTCGGAGACAACAGCGGCAGCACGATCGTGAAGAACCGACGCCAGAAGCGCGCGCCGTCGATTGCAGCGGCCTCAATCACGGACCTTGGAACTGACTGCAATGCCGCGAAGAAAAACAGGAAGTTATAGCTGATGCGCCCCCAGGCCGAGGCGACAACAACCAGCCCCATGGCCTCGGTTCCGTTAAGGACATGGTTCCAGTCATAACCGAGTTGGCCGAGGTACCACGAGACGACGCCAACGCGTGTGTTGAACATGAACAGCCAAAGCACGCCTGCGACCGCAGGGGCAACGGCATAGGGCCAGATCAGCAACGTCCGGTAAACGCCCGATCCTTTGATCAAGCGGTCCGCAATGACCGCCAGAAACAACGCCGGTATCATCGAGCACAATGTGACGAGCGTTGAAAACACTGCCGTCGTTACGAAGGAGGCTCGGTAGAATTTATCGCTCAGCAGGAATTCAAAGTTGCCGAGTCCCACGAACTGGGACGACAGCCCAAAGGGGTCAGGTATGAACAGAGATTGCCAAACAGCCTGGCCTGCGGGGTAAAAGAAGAAAACGGCGGAAATGATGACCTGAGGGGCAATCAGCGCCAATGGCAAAAGCCAGCCGCGGAAGGTGACGCGTTTTTCCATCCTGATATTCCACCGAAAAAAGAAAATGCGGGCCCTTAACAGGCCCGCATCAAATTAAGACTTATTGATTGGCGGATTCGAACCGGCGCAGCAGTGCGTCACCGCGCTCTTTTGCGCTGTCCATCGCTTCCTGAGCGGTCTTTTCACCGGACCAGACGGCCTCAAGCTCTTCGTCGATTATGCCGCGAATCTGGTCGAACGATCCAAGACGCAGACCTTTCGAGTTTGCGGTTGGTTCCTTCGCAGTCATCTGGATCACCGCGATGTCGGTGCCTGGGTTTTCGTCATAGAAACCTGCAGCACGAGTAGCTTCACCAGCTTCGGACGTGATTGGAAGATAACCGGTATTCTGGTGCCAAGAAGCCTGAACGTCCGACGACGAAAGGAAGCTCAGGAACTCGCCAACGCCTTTGTATTCCTCGGGATCATGGCCTTCCATTACCCAAAGCGATGCGCCGCCGATAATGGTGTTCTGAGGCTCGCTGGTGACGGCCTCCCAATAGGGTAGCGGGCGCACGTCGAACTCGAACTCAGCTTCAGAGCTGATACCGGCATAACCAGCCGAGCTTTCGGTGAACAACGCGCATTCACCAGCCCGGAAATTTGCGCCACCTTCGTTTCTGCGCCCGGTGTAGATGAACTTGCCATCCTTGGCCCAGTCCCCCATTGCTGTCAGGTGTGCGACCTGTGCCGGACCGTTCAGCATCAGCTCGGTATCCAGACCGGCAAAACCGTTGTCCTGCGATGCGAACGGAACGTCGTGATAGGCGGACAGGTTCTCGAGGTGAATCCAGCTTTGCCATGCGGTCACCAGCGGGCAGTCCTCACCGCCAGCCTTCAGCTGTTCAAGCACGTCGCCAACCTTTTCCCAGGTCGATAGATCTGTGTCCGGATCAACACCCGCCGCTTCGAAGGCATCACGATTGACCCACAGAACCGGTGTGGACGAGTTGAAAGGCAGTGAGAGCATTTCTCCGTCCGTTGTAGTATAGTACCCTTTGACAGCGCCAATATATGCGTCAGGATCGAACGGCGCACCGCTTTCAGCCATCACTTCATAGACGGGTTTGATCGCACCTTCGGCCGACATCATCGTTGCAGTGCCCACTTCGAAAACCATTAGAATGTGGGGCTGCTCACCGGCGCGGAAAGCCGCAATTCCTGCGTTCAGAGTTTCTGAGTAATTGCCTTTGTGGCTTTCGACCACGACGAACTCATCCTGGCTGGCGTTGAACTCTTCGACCTGCGCTTTAACAAGCTCACCCAGTCGGCCGGTGAAGGCGTGCCAGAACTGAACTTCAGTTTGCGCCATCGCCGCCACGGGGGACAACGCAGTGGTTACGGCAAGAGCGCCGAGAAAATGCTTATTCATGATTCCTCCCATGCATCAGTTTTGATGCTTCGTTGAATGCCAACTGCAACGCGTAATCAGCACACATGACGATTTCACGACGTTAACGTTACAAATTTATAATTCAAGCATTTAATTTTTGAGAAAAACATAACATTACATTATAAACTGACTAAGAAACAACGAACCAGGTTCAAAGTATGAGTCAAACTTTGAGGATCCGCCAATTGGAAGCGCTCATGGCAGTTTCCACAAATGGGTCGGTCACCGCTGCAGCTACGGATCTTGGGATAAGCCAGCCTGCGGTCAGCCGACTGCTTTCTGATCTGGAAAAATCGCTTGGCTTTCAACTTTTTGATCGCCGTGAAGGTCGCTTAGTTCCTTCGCAGGAGGTGCGTTATCTGCAACCCAGCGTAGAGCGCGTTTTGGAATTGATGAAGCAGATCTCGGACGTTAGCCAAGACATAACCCAACGCAAAGCGGGACACATCCGCATCGCATGTTTGCCCGGGTTCGCCACCAGTCACCTTCCCAACGTCATTGCCACGTTTTTAGAAGATCGGCCAGGTGTAACAATGACGATCGAACCTGACAGACCGGAACGCATTCTCGAGTGGATGATCGGCGAGCAATATGATTTCGGAATCACAGATAACTTTAACGGGCATCCGGCCGTCGAAAGCAGAGACATCGATGTCCGTACAGTTTGCGTGTTTCCTACCGGGCATGAATTGGAAAAACTCTCCGAGGTGACACCCACGGATCTTGCAAACGCCAAGATTATTCACACACGGCGCGACAGCGATTTTTTTGGACAGCTTTCAAAAGCGTTTCAAAACGCCAACGTCAAATTGAATTCCCACATCGAAGTCAGGCAGTTCACGGCGGCTTGTGAATTGGCTGTAAAAGGTGTCGGGATTTCCGTGGTCAGCGAGTTGGACGCCGTCCAATATGCAGACAACGGATTGAGCTACCGACCGTTCAAACCGCTCTTGTCACATACGCTTTCCCTTGTGCGTCCGATTTTGAAGCAACCGTCACTAGTGACGCTTGAGTTCATCGAGCAGTTCCAAGAGAGCCTAGCCCCGTTCAAGGCAGACAAGCGCCATCACTAGTTGTAGGGCGGCAAACGCTAATGTTCGCTGCCAGCAAGCCGTATATTTTCCATCTTCTTAGCTTGAAACCAATTCTTGAGTGTTTGGAATAACCCCCGAGATCGATCTCGCACTAACTGCAAAAAACGTGGAAATACTGAGTAGTTTTGCAGTTGAGCTTGGATGATCTAGCTTCTTATCCCAGAACAGTCTAGCGACCGCTTTGTCCGCGTAGCAGCCGTTCGTTGCAATTTGCTTGAATGTCCATTTTGCGGACGGAGCTGCCGTTTGGTGTTGGTGACCTCATGTCCGCTTTCGCGGTATCTCAGGTGACTATGATCCTGCGCGACTGTCAGATTTGACATTGGTCAATGCAGCGCAGCTCTTTGCTATAGTTAAGAATTAGCGACTTTTCCGACGCGGGATACAAAACGAGAAATGCCGGAGAACATGCATCTTAGTCTTCATAAAGCATTAGGGTATTTGATTGGTGGACTCTGGACAGGTTGGGGCGGACGTACGCGAATAGAAGCCAAGCAACTCCGCAACCTGCGGCGCCTCGTGGATAAGGCGCGTGGTGACTCACCTCTGTTTCGCCGACTATACGCAGCGCTGCCACCAACTGCCGAGATCGAACTTTACGACTTACCGGTGACCCATAAGCCCGAACTCATGGCAGAGTTCGACGACTGGCTGACAATCCGCTCTCTTCCACTCGACAAGGCCCGCGAACATCTGCGGGACCTGCGCAAGGTTGGTGTGCCTATCGACGATGTCGCCGTTTTTCAGACCTCCGGGACTTCGGGCGAACCTGCCGTCATCGTCTTGTCTGAATCGTTCGTGGAATATGCCTATGGCATCATGCTGGCACGCTTCGAACGATATCATCGGAAGCTTGTGCGAGACGTCCGAAAACTTGGCGACAGGGTGACGATTACAGGCGGGAACGGCCATTTTGCCGGAAACGGTTTCAACAAACTAGTGCAACGTTTGAACCCCCGGCTTGCCAAGGGCTTTGGTGTCACCTTTGTCGAGGCTGAACAGCCAATTGGTCAGCTTGTCAAAAGACTGAATGCGATTGGGAACATCGCTTGGATCGTGACGTACCCCAGCATGCTGGCCATTCTAGTCCAGGAAAAAGAGGCCAGGCGGCTGCGGATCGAACCGGCGTTCATTACCACAGGAGGCGAGACACTCACCGACGATCTCCGCGAACGAGTCGGGCGAGCCTTTCCGTCGCTGAAATACGGCATTGCCGATCCCTATGGGTGCACCGAGTGCTTGGCGCTTTCGTTCGAGTGTAGCCACGGGAGGAAACACGTGAATGAAGATTGGGTTATCCTCGAAGCGGTCGACGAAGCAATGCAACCCGTTCCCGACGGAACGTTGTCTGCGACCGCTCTGCTGACCGTGCTCGCTAACGACGTTCAGCCCTTCATCCGCTATGATTTGGGTGACTGTATTCGGTTTGACCAGCATGCTTGCCCCTGTGGATCGCCGTTTCGTAGTTTGCAGGTCGAGGGACGCCAAGCGACGTTGGTTCGCGTAGGCGAGGTGACCCTGTCGCCACTGATTTTCGATTTTGAGCACGACCAAGCCCAGCGCATCCAGTTGATCCAGACTGGCGAATTCGATTTCGAGCTGCGCGTGCAACTGGCAACGGGTGCGGCGGCGGGGCTTGTTCTAGAGGACGTCATCGGGTCGGTGAAGAAAGTATTTCGCGACAACGGCCTAGATGACGTCACAGTTCGAGCAAGCAAAAGACCTCCCGAATTCACCGCAAGCGGCAAATTCCACGAAGTTGTGCCTTTGCGAAACTCTAGCTCACCTTCATGACATAAACCGGCAGTCGCCAGTAGATCTCTGAGAAAGTGTGTTCTTGGCTTTCCTCTTCCAACTACGCGGGGTTCTTCCCTTCGTCAAAGCCGACATTCGCCGCGACGCAAAAGACAAGTAAATTGGGCTCGATGCGGTCATACGCTGCGCTGCTAACGAACGTCGCGTACTCTGATGAAACCTGTCTTTAGCTCCCTGATAGATTCAGTTGGTCGACACGGTGTCGGTGCCT
>NZ_WQGG01000017.1:0-52821 GCF_013034565.1 Ruegeria sp. HKCCA5491 | reverse complement strand
GTTGAATTGGAAGACGCGCTGAGTATCGCAGAAAAGATCGACGTGTGAAGATTAAACGGGCGGCAAGAGTCGCCCGTTTTTCGTGGCTGGCAATTGTCGCATGAGTGTCGACCATCCACCGGGCTTCTGAGCCGAAACGAGCGTCACCATCGTCGTCTATTGAGTTGAATCTCCCGCCCGGATCGCTGGGCTCAGGTCAGTAGAAAAGCTGGATCCCAAATTCGTCGACAGCGGCGATGTTCCCAGTTGGGTGGGTATGGACGCTTGGGTCGCCTCGGTCTGCTACAATACGGTCGAGGCCGAAAAGGCGGGCCTGACGCCGCCGACATCGTGGAAAGATCTGACCGACGCACAGTATCAGGGTCATGTCATCATGCCGAACCCGAACTCGTCTGGGACCGGATTCCTCGACGTTTCAAGCTGGTTGCAGTTGTTCGGTGAAGAAGGTGGCTGGGAATACATGGACGCGCTGCATGGGAACATTGCGCGTTATACCCACTCTGGTTCAAAGCCGTGCAAGCTGGCCGCCGCCGGTGAGATTCCGATCGGGATTTCGTTTGCGTTCCGCGGTGCCAAATCCAAGGCCGCGGGCGCGCCACTGGAAATCATCGTGCCAAGCGAAGGCGTTGGCTGGGATATGGAAGCGACCGCGATTGTTGCCGGGACGGCCAATCAGGAAGCAGCACAGAAACTTGTTGATTTCTCGGTCACCAAAGAAGCCAACGAAATGTACAACGTGGGCTATGCTGTTGTCGCAATGCCGGGCGTTGCCAAACCGGTTGAACACTTCCCCGACGGTTTGTTGGACGCGATGATCGAGAATGACTTTGAGTTCGCAGCCAATAATCGCGCCGCTATCCTGAAAGAATGGCAGTCGCGCTATGATGGTAAGTCCGAGCCCAAAGAATAACCACTCAAGCCGGAGGGGCTTAATGCCCCTCCGTCCGCTGGATACGCCTCCCCTAATAATTCATATGACCGACGCGGCGAATTTCTGGCCATTCTTGCGTCATGGCTGCTGCGCAAAGCTCAAGGACCACTCCCCGTGCTCAA
The DNA here is from genome assembly GCF_013034565.1 of Ruegeria sp. HKCCA5491. Lineage (NCBI taxonomy): Bacteria > Pseudomonadati > Pseudomonadota > Alphaproteobacteria > Rhodobacterales > Roseobacteraceae > Ruegeria > Ruegeria sp. HKCCA5491. The sequence goes on along the minus strand of NZ_WQGG01000017.1, from coordinate 51,768 downwards.
GAAAACCTCTCCCGGTGATCTCTATCTGAGTATCCAAGACCTCTGGAAAGCGTTTGGCGAATTTCTGGCCCTCCGGGATATCTCGCTGGACATCAACGAAGGCGAATTCATCTGTTTTCTGGGCCCTTCCGGTTGCGGCAAGACAACCCTGCTGCGCGCGATCGCAGGTCTGGACCTGCAAACCAAGGGTACTGTGATGCAGGATGGCAAGGATGTCTCGAACCTGCCCCCGTCCGAGCGCGATTTTGGCATTGTGTTCCAGTCCTACGCGCTGTTTCCGAACCTGACGATCGAAAAGAACATTGCATTTGGGCTAGAAAACACTGGCCGCAGCAAATCAGAAATTGCAGTGCGCGTGGCTGAACTGTTGAACCTCGTGGGTCTGCCGGATCAGGGCAGCAAATACCCAGCCCAGCTTTCGGGTGGACAGCAACAGCGGATTGCGCTTGCGCGCGCCATTGCCACCAATCCTGGTCTGTTGCTGTTGGATGAGCCGCTGTCGGCGCTTGATGCCAAGGTCCGTGTACATTTGCGGCACGAGATCAAGGAACTGCAGCGTAAGCTGGGCGTGACCACCGTGATGGTGACACACGACCAGGAAGAGGCGCTGGCCATGGCTGACCGGATCGTTGTCATGAACCATGGCGTGATCGAGCAGGTTGGCACTCCGACCGAGATCTACCGCCACCCAGCCAACCTGTTCGTGGCCGATTTTATTGGTGAAATGAACCAGCTACCCGCCGTCGCGGGCGATGCCGAGACGTTGGAATTGGGCGGTTCAATACTGAAATGCGAGCCGCACAGCCTGCAGAAAGGCAACCGGATCGTCGCGGCCGTTCGCCCCGAGGATATCATTCCGCATGGCGAAGGCGCGCGTTCACCGGACGCGCCGGACGTCATCACAACGCCAGAAAATGCGTTTGAGGTGTTGATCACTGAAATGGAGTTCCTCGGTTCGTTCTGGCGCTGCCGCCTGTCGCATCAGACTTTCGGTGCGAAGGAGCTGATCGGTGACTTCTCGATCAATGCGGTCCGTCGTCTGGGTCTTGAAGCGGGCGAGCAGATGATGATCGAACTGCCCCGCAACCGTCTGATGGCCTTCACGCCGGCGGAGGAGGGCTGATGACTGACACCACCTCTCTCCCCGCTGGCCCGCTGATCAAGGGCAAGCTGAGCCGCGACGACCTCATCATGCGCGGTGGCATGATGGTCATCGCCCTGTACCTGGTCGTGACGCTGGCGTTTCCGCTTTGGGCGATGCTGTCCAAGTCGTTCTCGACCTATCGGATAGAGCTGTCGCAATACGAGTTTCAGGTAAGTGACGACAACGGTGTGTTCAGTGGAACCATCCTGAACGGCACCCAATTGAATACGGAAACCGGGGCCTATACCGATCAGGAACTTTCGACCGGCTCTGACGGGCGGCTGTCGGTTACGCTATTCTTCCCCGATTTCAGTTTCCGTAGCCCGGTGATGTATAAAATCCGAAACACGGAGCCCGATGGTCGGTTCCTGATCGGGTCGAACCTGCAGAAAGGCACAGACTGGGTCGAGCTTGATTCGAATACCTTCCGGCGCGTGCAACTGCGCCCGGTAAAAGCGACTGGTATAGAAAACTTCGCCAACTATTTCTCGACGCCGGCGTTGTTCAACTCGGTCAAGAACTCGATATGGATTGCGATCGTAAGCACGATCATAACCGTCACGCTGGCCTTTTGGTTTGCCTATGCGCTGAACCGCAGCTGTATGCGGTTCAAGGGCATGTTCCGGCTGGTCGCCATGGCTCCGATCCTTGTTCCCTCGCTGTTGCCTGGCATCGCACTGGTTTATCTGTTTGGCAATCAGGGGATGCTGAAAGAGCTGTTGTTTGGGGCAAGTATCTACGGCCCCATCGGCATCGTCATCGGCTCGGTCTTCTTCACTTTCCCACATGCTTTCCTGATCATATCGACGGCTTTGGCAATCTCAGACGCTCGACTATATGAGGCCGCGTCGAGTCTTCGCTCAACCCCTTGGCGTACCTTCTGGACCGTGACCATTCCGGGTGCGCGCTATGGCCTGATCTCGGCGGCTTTTGTTGTGTTCAACCTTGTGATCACCGACTTTGGCCTGCCGAAGGTAATCGGTGGTCAGTTCAACGTTCTGGCAGTGGATATCTACAAGCAGGTGATCGGCCAACAAAACTTTGAAATGGGCGCTGTCGTCTCGGTTGTTCTGGTGGTTCCGGCTATTCTGGCATTTGCCATCGACCGTCTGGTGCAGTCGAAACAGGTGGCGCTGCTGTCGGCGCGTTCGGTGCCGTATCGGCCGAAACCCAACCCGAAAACCGATCGCATCATGCTGATCTATTGCAGCATGGTTGCCCTGTTTATCGTTGGAATGCTGGCGGTTTGCCAATTCGCCGCGCTGATCATGTTCTGGCCATATGACCTGAGCCTGAGCCTGAACAACTATCAGTTCGACAAGATGGATGGCGGTGGCTGGGGGTCGTACTTCAACTCGATCAAGATGGCGCTGTTGACGGCGGTGATCGGCACCTCGATCATTTTCTTCGGTGCTTATCTGGTGGAAAAGTCAAACGGCTTCAAAACCGGGCGGGCGCTGTTCCAGATGTTTGCCATGTTGCCGATGGCGATCCCCGGAATGGTGCTGGGTCTGGCTTATATCTTCTTCAACAACCCCTCGAACCCGCTAAACGCGATCTACGGTACGATGGCCATCCTTGTAATCTGCTCGGTAACCCACTTTTATACCGTGTCGCACCTGACGGCGGTGACGGCTCTCAAGCAGATGGATACAGAGTTTGAATCTGTTTCGGCTTCGCTCAAGCAGCCAACTATGAAGCTGTTCGCGCGGGTGACGGTGCCGGTATGTCTGCCTGCGATCCTGGATATCTCGATCTATCTGTTCGTCAACGCGATGACGACGGTGTCGGCGGTGGTGTTCCTGTATTCGCCCAAGACGACGCTGGCCTCAATTGCGGTGCTGAATATGGATGATGCGGGAGATATCGCACCTGCTGCCGCGATGGGAATGATGATCTTCTACACCAACGCGGCGGCCCGAATCCTGCACCTGATTGCATCAAAAGGCATTCTGAGCCGCACTCAAGCCTGGCGCAGCCGCTGAGCCCGGGCCAGATTTTCCAACCTCCGGGGCTGCTTACACCGCTTCAGAGGTTGGCTTTGTCGCCTGTACGCGCTTGACGAAATCCATAAACGTGCGGATGACTTTGACCTCTTGGCGTTGTGAGAGGTAGATCATACTTTCACCCATACGCAGGTCCACGTCCTTGAGTTCAATCTGCCTGAGGCGATCATCGCGGCCAAATTCGGCTTGGGAGACAAATCCGATCCCGGCGCCAGATGCGACCAGTTCGCGTACCGCCTCGCGTCCTTCGGCCACAATAGCCGGATTTAGTTTCGTCTTTCTTCTTTCAGCTTCTTCTTCCAGTTTCTGGCGAGTTTTTGAGCCGCTTTCTCGAAACACCAATGGCAAAGTGTCCAGCTCGTTGAATCTTAAACTGGTCGTGGCCTTTGGTAACAATTCACGGTTAGCGAAGGCTATGATGCTCGACTCACCCAAATTCAAAAGCGTCATGTCATTGCCAGGAGAGGGGCTGCCGACGATACCGATTTCGGCGTTATAGGCCCTAAGCTCGTCCAGGACTTCGTTGGTGTTGCCAGATCTCACAGTAAGCTTGATCAAAGGAAATGCGGCCCGGAAAGGCCCAAGGAAATCGGTTAGATGGTGTGCCGAGTCCGCGATGATGCGAAGCTCGCCTTCTACAGCGGCCTTGGATTCAGACAGGTAATCTTCGATCTGAGTCTCAATCTCAAAGTACTGTTTGGTGTATCGGAACAAACGTTCGCCCTGAGGCGTTAGAAAAACGCGTTTGCGTTCACGTTGAAACAGCAACAGGTCGTGTTCCTGCTCCAACCTGCGTACCTGTTCCGAAACAGCCGGCTGGGTCAGAAACAGGACTTCGGCTGCACGGGAAAACCCACCGTGCAAGGCCACATAATGAAACGCTCTCAGCTGGCTATGTCGCATTTTTCCCTTCCTGATTTTCCATAAGTTTTACCTATGATCAGATTGATTTTAGCGATTTTACATATGGAAATTCGTGATGCAAATGTAGTCCTAAGATGACCTCCCGGAGCGCCAAAATGATCCAATCAGATCCAAAAATCCCGTCGCCGAAACTGGGCGAACCATTTCTTCTGACGCCAGGTCCATTGACGACATCTTATGCTGTAAAACAAGCGATGCTGCGCGATTGGGGGAGCTGGGATGATGATTTCCGCGCCATGACTCGTGACATGCGCACCCGGTTGCTTGCCTTGCTTGGCGAAGGCGGTGACGCCTATGATTGTGTGCCGATGCAAGGCAGTGGCAGTTTTTCCGTTGAGGCGATGTTGGCATCGTTCATCCCGCGGGAAAGCAAGACACTGGTTCTTGCGAACGGGGCTTATGGCCAGCGCTCGGCGCAGACGCTGGAATACCTCGGACGTGATCATCTGGTTCTAGACAAGGGCGATTACCTGCCTCCGCGCGGTTCGGAAGTGGCCGAAATCCTCGCCAACGATCCGGCTATCACCCACGTGGTCGCGATCCATTGCGAGACTTCCTCGGGCATTCTGAACCCGGTCGAAGAGATTTCCGAGGCGGTCTATGCGGCGGGCCGGAAGCTGCTGATCGATTCGATGTCTGCCTTTGGCGCTATTGAACTGAAGCCGTTAGAAATCCGGTATGAGGCGATGGTGTCCTCGGCTAACAAATGCATCGAAGGCGTGCCTGGCTTTGGCTTTATCATCGCCCGGAAGGATGAGTTGGAGGTCGCAAAGGGCAACAGCCACTCGCTGTCGCTGGATGTACATGCGCAATGGGCGCATATGGAAAAGACCGGCCAGTGGCGGTTTACTCCGCCGACCCACGTGGTTGCCGCCTTCCTCGAAGCACTTAGGGCGCACGAGGCCGAAGGTGGTGTTGCAGGACGCGGTGCGCGTTACGCGAAAAACCGCGACGTGATGGTTGCAGGTATGCGCGAGCTTGGGTTCGAGACGCTGCTTCAGAACCGCTGGCTAAGCCCGATCATTGTGACGTTTTTCTGCCCCGCGGACGAAAAGTTCGTGTTCTCGCGCTTCTACGATCTGATGAAGGACAAAGGCTTTATCATCTATCCGGGCAAGTTGACGGTTGTGGACAGTTTCCGCGTCGGCTGCATCGGGCAGATGGACGAGCAAGTTATGCGGCAGGTTGTTGCTGCTGCCAAGGAAACTCTGGCCGAGATGGGGGTCGCCAGCGCGGCTCCTCCGGCACTCGCACTTAAAGAACGCGCCAAGTTGGCTGCATAAGAAACAAGGACACCCCTAAATGACTATTCAAACCCCCGTGACGGCGAATGAGCGCGTTTACCCGGCCCCCAAAGTCCCTGCCATTGCCATCTGTCTGGACGGGTGCGAGCCGGAATATCTGGATGTAGCCATCGCCAAAGGGCTGATGCCGACGCTCAAGCGTATCCGTGAAACCGGCACCGACCGGCTGGCGCATTCGGTGATCCCGTCCTTCACCAACCCCAACAACCTGTCGATCGCCACCGGTCGCCCGCCCATCGTGCATGGGATTTGCGGCAACTTCCTTTATGACCCGGAAACTGGTGAAGAGGTGATGATGAACGATGTGCGCTTCTTGCGTGCGCCAACCATCTTCTCGCAGTTTTATGAGGCGGGTTATCGCGTCGCAATGGTCACCGCCAAGGACAAGCTGCGCGCGCTGCTGGGGGCTGGCCTGAAGTTTGACGAAGACCGCGCTGTTGCCTTCTCGGCTGAACGCTCGGGTGAGACCACCAATGCAGAACACGGCATCGACAATGCCAGCGCTTGGCTGGGGATGCCGGTTCCGGAAGTGTATTCCGCCGAGTTGTCGGAATTTGTCTTTGCCGCCGGTGTGAAGCTGCTCACAGAGATGCGCCCGGACGTGATGTACCTGTCGACCACCGACTATGTGCAGCACAAGTTCGCCCCGGAAGAGCAGGGTGCGCTGGATTTCTACGCCATGTTTGACAAGTATCTGGCGCAGTTGGACGAAATGGGTGCCGCCATTGTTGTAACCGCCGACCACGGCATGAAGGCCAAGCACGAACCGACCTCGAAAGAGCCGTCGGTCATCTATATGCAGGACGTGTTTGACGACTGGCTGGGTGAGGGCAAGGCCCGTGTAATCCTGCCGATCACCGATCCGTATGTGGTCCATCACGGTGCGTTGGGATCGTTTGCCACGGTCTACCTGCCCGAAGGTGCCGACCGTGCAGAGGTCAAGGCCAACGTGGCTGCTCTTCCTGAGATGATGGAAGTACTGACCAAGGAAGAGGCGGTTGCCAAATACGAACTGCCCGCCGACCGCATCGGGGATCTGACTATGGTCTGCACCGGAGGGATGACCATCGGCACCTCGGCGGACCGGCACGATCTGGCGGCCCTGGGCGAGCCGCTGCGCAGTCATGGTGGCTTGACCGAGCAGGAAGTGCCCTTCATCGTCAATCGCGTGATTGATCTAGGCAACGCGCCCGATCTGCGCAACTTTGATGCGTTTTTCTACGCCACGACAGCGGCGGCCCAGTAAGCCATGAAAGATCAACCGATGACCGAGATCAGAAATGAGGGGATGCGCATCGGCGGCGAGATCGTCTTTACCGACGAGACGGTGCCCGTTCTCTATCCTTACACCAACGAAGTGATCGGCCATGTCCCTGCGGGCAAGGCCGAGCACGCCCGCAAGGCGTTCGAGATTGCGGCGAATTACGAATCCAAGCTCACCCGGTACGAACGCAGTCAGATACTGCAACGCGCCGGAGAGTTGATCGGCGAACGGCGCGAATACCTCGCCAAATGGCTGGTGCTGGAGTTGGGCATTTGCCACCAGCACGCGATCTACGAGACCAAACGCGCGCAGGATGTCTATCAGTTCGCCGCCGCCGAGGCGCTGAAGGATGATGGCGAGATCTTCTCGTGCGACCTGACCCACAATGGCAAGGATCGCAAGATCTTCACTACCCGCGAACCCGTAGGCGCGATCAGTGCGATCACGCCCTTTAACCACCCGCTGAATATGGTCAGTCACAAGATCGCGCCATCGATTGCCACCAACAACTGTATGGTCTGCAAACCGACTGAACTGACGCCGATGACCTGTCTGACATTGGCTGACATCTTGTATGAGGCCGGTCTGCCGCCCGAGATGTTCCAGGTGGTCACCGGCTGGCCGCAGGATATCGGTGACGAGATGATCACCAATGACAAGATCGACATCATCACCTTCACCGGCGGGGTTCCGGTCGGCAAGATGATCGCGGCCAAGGCGGTCTACAAACGCCAGGCGCTGGAATTGGGGGGTAATGATCCCCTGATCGTGCTGAACGATTTGACCGATGCCGATCTGGACAAGGCCGCGACCATTGCCGTGGCCGGTGCCACCGGCAATTCGGGCCAGCGCTGCACCGCGATCAAGCGCATTCTGGTTCAGGACAGTGTGGCGGACAAGTTTGTTCCGCTGGTGTTGGAAAAGGCCAAGAAGATCAAGTTCGGCGACCCCCAGGACCCCGAGACTGAGCTGGGCTGCGTGATCCATGACAAGGCGGCGGAACTGTTTGAGAACCGCGTCTACATGGCCGAAAAAGAGGGTGCTGAAATCCTTTATCACCCCGGTCGTCAGGGCGCGCTGCTGCCGCCCATCGTGGTCGATAAAGTGCCCCATGACAGCGAGCTGGTGATGGAGGAAACCTTCGGCCCCATCATTCCCATCGTCCGCGTACCCGACGATGATGATCAGGTGATGGCGATCTCGAACTCGACCGAGTTCGGCTTGTCGTCTGGCGTCTGCACCAACGACCTGAACCGTGCGATTGCCTATATCAACGGCCTCGACGTTGGCACCTGCAATATCTGGGAACAACCCGGCTACCGCATCGAAATGTCCCCCTTCGGCGGCATTAAGGACAGCGGCAACGGCGTGAAAGAAGGCGTGATCGAAGCGATGAAGTTCTTCACCAACGTCAAAACCTATTCGCTGCCGTGGCCAAGGTGAGGGAATAAGAGAAACCAGAATTTCTCCCCAGCTCGCGGGGCCCCAAACGGGGCCTCGCGCATTTGACTTCACCGGATGCGAGCCAGAATCGAGGACCATATGTCAGTCAGCATTACCCACACTGAAGGTGAGTCCAACACCTCGGATGCGCGTAGGTCTTGGTTAAAGTCGTCGATTGGCCCTCGGTCCGCGCCGTTGCTGAAACGGGACTCGGATGCGTTTTTGCATCAAAGTCTGTCCAGCCCCTGCGTTAGCACCATCGCCAAGGCAGAAGGTATCTGGATCGAAGATTTGGATGGCCGCCGGTACATGGATTTCCATGGCAACTCGGTCCATCACATCGGCTATGGTCATCCGCGTCTGATCAAAGCGATCAAGGCACAGTTGGATGACCTGCCCTTTGCCCCGCGTCGCTTTACCAATGATCCTGCGGTGGAACTGGCTGAGAAGCTGGCCGAGATCGCGCCCAGTGATCTGGGCAAAACCCTGTTCACAACCGGCGGATCGGACGCCAATGAGGTGGCGCTGAAAATCGCGCGTGCTGCGACGGGCCGGTTCAAGACCGTCAGCTTTTGGGATGCTTTTCACGGCGCAGGTTTTGGTGCGGCTTCAGTCGGCGGAGAGGCCACGTTTCGCAGCCATATCGCAGGCCCTCTGATGCCGGGGGCCGAGCACGTCGCACCCTTCGCCTGCTATCGCTGTCCGTATAACCACGCCGGGCCTGAAACCTGCGGTCTGGCCTGTGCCAAGATGGTTGAATTCGCCTTGGAACGCGAAGGCGATGTTGCCGCCGTGATCGCGGAACCCATGCGTGCGGTGCCTTATGTGCCCCCGGCGGGATTCTGGAAATCGGTGCGCGAGGCCTGCAATCGGCATGGCGCGTTGCTGATCATGGATGAGATTCCGACTGGCCTGGGCAAGACCGGTAAGATGTTCGCCTTCGAACATGATGAGATCGTGCCCGACATCGTGACCCTTGGCAAAGCCCTTGGCGGAGGCATCTTGCCCATTGCCGCCTGCATCGCCCGCCGCGATCTGGACGTGTGCGGAGATTTTGCGATCGGGCATTACACGCATGAAAAAAACCCGGTCACGGCGCGCGCCGCTTTGACCACGATCCAGATCATAGAAGATGAAGGTCTGGTCGACCGGTCCTCCGAACTGGGGGCCCACGCGATGGGGCGGCTGGAATCCGAACTGGCTCAGGTTGAGATCGTAGGGGATATCCGGGGCCGTGGCCTGATGTTCGGGGTCGAGATCGTCAAAAGCCGCAGCACCCGCGAGGCAGACGATGCCAGTGCCGAACGCATCTATTATGATTGTCTGAACGGCGGTGTAAGCTTCAAGATCAGTCAAGGCTGCGTGCTGACGCTTTCTCCGCCGCTGACCATTTCGCGGGATGATCTGGATAGCGCGCTGGATACCGTCATTGCGGCGATAAAGGCGCAAGCTTGACTCTCTCGATTGTGCTGATCGTTTTGACTGCGGCAATTCTTCACGCGTCCTGGAACGCAATCGTCAAAGGCGCACCTGACAAAGCCATCGTTCTGGGGTTGGTGTCGCTGGGTCACGCTATTCCGGCATTGTTTGCACTGCCTTTTCTGGGCTTGCCGGTCTGGGCAGCGGTTCCGTTTATCGTCGCCTCAACCCTTATCCACTGGGGGTATTATTGGTTTTTGAACGCCGCCTACAAGCATGGCGACTTGTCGGTGGTCTATCCGATCTCACGCGGAATAACACCGATCCTGGTTGCACTGGGCGCGATCTTTTTCGCAAATGAGTTTCTTTCGATCGGGGCGTGGATCGGGATTCTTTGTATTTCTGTGGGTATTGGATTTCTGGCTCTTGCCGGATTGGGTAAACACACCAATTGGATCGCAATAGCGGCAGCGCTCGGCACCGGGCTGATGATTGCGTCTTATTCAATTGTTGATGGAATAGGCATAAGATTGTCCGAAAACACGCTGGGCTATATCGCGTTACTGTTTGTTGCAGAAATATTCGTTGCCTTCTTTGTCTTTACGACTCGTTGGCAAAGACTTGTAGCCATGCCCAGAAACTTCGTTTGGGCTGGTCTCACTGGCGGGGTAATATCGGGACTGGCGTATGGTCTTGTATTATATGCCAAGACGTTTGCACCTTTGGGCATGGTTTCCGCACTGCGCGAGAGTTCTGTAGTCTTCGCCGCCATAATCGGCGTTATGTGGTTTGGCGAAGGGCCTAAATCCAATCGACTTTTTGCGGCGATCACCGTTGCCATTGGAATTGTCGTATTGCCGTTTTCGCGGTGACTGGCCCGGCTGCTTGCGCCGATGCGACATCAGTCGACATTTGATAGCCAATCGTAATAGTAGACTGCTTTTCAGTTCCCAGGGTTTCCAGCGCGCAATTGAGTAAGAAAGGCTCGGGTTTTTCAACTTTGATTGGTGATACACCAGAGGCCGTTTCAATTGCCTGTAACAATGAAACTGTGCCGGGCACAACTCCGGTTTCCTATGGAGCCATCGTGTCCGGATTGGTGCCGATAAAGAGTGCGCCTCGTAAAGTAGCGGATTGCGCCCTGGACACTTTTCATAGCTGAAACCAGGATCAATTCGCGCGAGAAAGGCAGAAACATCTTCGTCAGAAACAACGAAGCCTTGATCCCGAACCCAATTGGCGAGATTGGCAGACCCCAAAACCACTACCAGCGCGTTTGGTTCCAGAAGTTGCGCCAACTTCTCGGCTGCAACGATCGTGGTTGTATGGATTCCTGCTGGGCTGGTTGCTATCCCGAGCCGGTTATCTTCGTCTTGGCAGCCATATGGGGACTTCCGTATCTCGGGGCTGTACTGGAAAAGAGGTCACTTTTTCATAACCAGCGCATAGATCGAGACAGCGATCGTGATCGTAAAACCATAGATCAGTTGGGTATAGAAGCCCTGCACGCGCATTGCGACGATACCGGCCTCAAGCGATCCGATGATCAGGATGCCTACGAAGGTGCCATACATCGAACCACGCCCGCCAAAGACCGACGTGCCTCCGATAAACACCGCCGCCAACGCGGGCAACAGGAAGCCGTCGCCGGTGGGCCAGAAATAGGTGACTTCGGACTGCAGGAAGACTGCGGACAGGCCCGACATCGCATCCAGTGTGCTCTGAGGCCATGACAGCTCCGTTATACACCACAGACGCAAAGGTTCCTCCTTCTGGACCTCCGGGAAAGAAAACGAAATTCAATCCCTCACATTCTTCAGCGGCAGAGGAAGACGTCGCCGCAAGAGTCGCCAGTGTTAGTCCGAAAGCCGACGCCAATAATCTGTTCATAGTTATCCTCCCAAATACCTCGTGCGGCACTTTTGGCGCAGATCCAACTGCGCGTCGCCGAGCGATATTCGACCGAGCGTGCAAAAAAGGGATTGGCGGGTTAGAGGATATTTGAATTTAGTACGTCTTATGAAATATTTTTCATTAGAGCATTGTTGATCCCTGACGTTTTACGTGGGTTGGAGCCAGCCTTAATTGTGACGGCACTCCTATAAACAATGTATGAAAAAAATTTCATCAGTACCAAAAATTTTCAAAAAGCTGTTGACGGGTGTTTTGGCTGACCTCTAAAACAACTTTACTGCAATAACACGCAATTAATGAAATTTCTTGCATTTGCCACGTAATGGAGGAAAACTACGAGGCAGGTGCAGGGACACGCTCTTGGGAGGAGTTCTATGAAGTACAAGAAAATCAATGGGTTTGTTGCATCTGCCGCAATTGCAGTTGCTGGTGTAGCGGCGGTTCCGGCACAGGCCGAGGGCATCATGTGTGATCCGGGCGAGACCTATATCATGAACGTCATGGTTTCGGGTCACCCCTATTGGGTACCGGTCTATCAGGGCTTCAAGCAGGCCGCCGAAGCCTTCGGATGCGAGACCGTTTTCTCGGGAACCCCGGATTACGACATCACTAAGCAGATCGCCTCGTTCGAGCAGGATCTGGTGAAATCGCCTGCGGGAATTCTGCTGCACCCGATGCAGTCTGACCCGTTCATCGAGCCGATTGACCGCGCCATCGGCAACGGAACCGAGATCGTGACCTTTGCCGCCGATAGCCCGAATTCCAAGCGGACCGGCTATATCACTTCGGACAACCATGCCGAGGCAAAATTCGCAGCGGAAGAAATCGTCAAGCAGGTAGGCGACAGCGCCGAATATGCGGTTCTGGAGAACCCCGGCCAGTCGAACCATGACCTGCGCGTGACATCGCTAATCGCGTATATGGAGGCCAACTATCCGAATATGAAACTGGTGGGCCGTCAGGCGACCAATCAGGACAGCAACGCGGCTTATCGTGCGACGGCTTCGATCATCCAGGCCAACCCGAATGTCGCGGCAATCTGGATCCCAGAAGCGGGGTCTGCTGAAGGTGCCGTGGCCGCCAAGCTGGAAGCTGAATCGGACATCCTGATCATGCATGCGGACGTCACGCCCACAACGCTGGAGCATATTCGCGCGGGCAACATCCACATGTCGCTGAACCCCAATCAGGGTGTGCAAGGCTTCATGGGCTTCATGGCGGTGCATCTGGCCAACCGGGCGGACATCTTTGATCCGTTCAACGACTGGCAGACCAGTGGATTCAACCCGGTTCAGATCCCGTTCATGGACAATGGCTTTGCGGTCATCACCAAGGACAATGCCGACAGCTTTGATCTGAACGTCTACATGGAAGGCCGTGACCCGGCCTGATCGGGAAACATGCTTCTCCCCGAGGACCGTTTGCTGCCTAAAGACGTCTTCTAAGGTGGGCGGTCCTCAACTCTAAGACTTAGTTAGCCAAGAAATGAACATCGTGATGCGGGATGTGATCCTCAAAATCGAAAACCTCAGCAAGTCCTTTGGTCCGGTCAAGGCGCTGCGAGGGGTAAATTTCGAACTTAAGAAGGGTGAGATTCACGCGATTGCAGGCGAGAATGGCGCGGGCAAGTCGACACTAATGAATGTGATCGACGGGATTTTGCAACCGGACAGCGGGGATATTGTGCTGGACGGTAAAGCGGTCAAAATCTCGTCGCCCACAATGGCACAGCAACTGGGCATTGGTTTCGTCCATCAGGAAATCGCCCTGTGCCCGGATGTGTCGGTGGCCGAGAATATCTTTATGGCCACCACGAATGTCAGCCGGTCGTGGCTGATGGACTACAAGAAACTGGAACGCGAGGCGGTGGATGTATTTCGCCAACTCAGCGATATCGACCCTTCGGTTCTGGTAAAAAACCTATCTATCTCGAATCAGCAACTGGTCGAGATTGCCAAGGCCCTAACGCTGGATTGCCGCATTCTGATTTTGGATGAGCCTACAGCCGCACTCACGGAAACCGAGGCTCAGACCCTGTTTGGGATCATGCGCAATCTGGCAGATCAGGGAATTTCGATCATCTACATCTCGCACCGGATGGTCGAAATTTTCGACAATTGCGACCGTGTGTCGGTGTTCCGCGATGGGCAGCACATTGTCACGAATGACGTAGCAGATATTCAGCCCAGCGATGTCGTCAACGCGATGGTCGGCCGGGTGATCGACAACCTGTATCCCGATAAAGCCGCCGAAGGCGCGATTTCGGAGGAAACCGTCCTTAAAGTTAAGGGTCTATCCGAAGCGACGCGGTTTCAGGACGTCAGCTTTGAGCTGAAGAAAGGCGAAATTCTGGGCATCGCGGGATTGATTGGTGCCGGACGAAGCGAGATCGTCAAAGGCATTTGCCAGCTTGAGGGGGATGTCACGGGGGATGTCTGGCTCAATGGTGAAAAGTTAGCGCTACGCAACTATCAAGACAGCATCGCCAAGGGAATGGTGTACCTGTCTGAAGACCGAAAAGGCGACGGCGTTTTCCTTGATATGTCGATTGCGTCGAATGTGTCAGCCTTGAAGGTCGAACAAGTGGCAGGGCCGCTCGGATTGATCCGGACCGGCACCGAAGAGGCTCAGGCCGAGGCTTTGGGGCGTAAGCTGAACCTGAAATGCAGGTCGTTGAGTGATCCTGTTTCGTCCCTGTCGGGGGGGAACCAGCAAAAGGTGGCAATTGCTAAAATGCTCTCGGTCAATCCGCGGCTGATCTTTCTGGATGAGCCGACCCGAGGTGTCGACGTGGGCGCGAAATCGGAAATTCACAAGATCCTGAGAGACTTGGCAAACGATGGTGTCGGGATCGTTGTGATTTCGTCCGAGTTGCCCGAACTGATTGGTGTCTGTGACCGGGTGCTGGTGGTGCGTGAAGGGCGTATCAGCGGCCAAGTCACAGGCGATGAAATGACAGAAGAAAACATCATGCATCTGGCCTCGGTCACGGACGCGCAGGCATCAGTCGCATGAGTGGAGAAGCGAAAATGGACAACACCGTAAATCTGGCCCAAGCGGATGCGGCCGACAATATGCCGTTTCTGAAACGGCTGTTTCGGATGCGCGAAACCGGATTGATCGTGATCATTCTGGCGTTGTTCCTGATCATGTCCTTTGCCTCACCGTATTTTCTGACCTGGGCTAATATGCGGGCAATGTCGATGGCCTTTGCGGTGGATGGCTTGCTGGTGATCGGGATGACGATCCTGCTGATATCTGGAGGCATTGACCTTTCGGTGGGCTCGGTCACGGCACTGGCCATGGTGATCGCGGGCTGGCTGTTTCTGAGTGGAGTAAACCCATGGGTGGCCTCGGCCATGGCAATTGCACTCTGTACGGGTATTGGCGCGTTCATGGGGTTCTTCGTGACGCGCGTAGGGCTGCACCATTTCATCGTATCGCTGGCGATCATGGTGATCGCGCGGGGCGCATGCCTGCTGTTCACTGGAGGGCGTCCGCTGGGCCTTTATACCCTACCTCCCGAGTTCAAGTTCATCGGGCAGGGCACCATCGGGCAGATCCCGATCGTGATCGTCATTTTTCTGGTCTTCGTGATCGCCTTTGACTTCATGCTGCGGCGCACGACTATGTTCCGCAAAGTGTTCTACACTGGCAGCAACGAAAAGGCCGCCGCCTATTCGGGTATCCGCACCAAAAAGGTGATCTTCCTGACCACCACGCTCTGTTCAACTCTGTGTGGCATTGCAGGCATTATCTACATGGCGCGGTTCGGCTCGGCCCAACCGACCTTCGGGCTGGGGCTGGAGCTGACCATCATTGCCGCCGCCGTCATTGGCGGGGCCAGCCTGAATGGCGGGTCGGGGTCAATCCTTGGCGCAATCCTGGGCGTGATCCTTTTGTCGTTGGTCTCCAGTTCCTTGGCGCTGCTGGATGTGTCGGTCTACTGGCAGGACATCATCCGCGGCTCGATCCTGTTGGCGGCAGTGACCATCGACCATTACCTGAACAAAAGGCGAGGGTGATGGTCGACAAGAAGAAAGACTTTGAGCTGATCCGGCAGATCCACACCGTTCTGGTCCTGCACTATCTGGAAGGCCAGAAACAGGCCGATATCGCGCGGGCGCTGAACCTGTCGAACTCGAAGGTCAACCGTCTGATCACACAGGGCCGCAAGATGGGCATGGTCAAGATCGACATTGAAAGCCCGTTCGAGACACTGATGGATATCGAACGGGATTTGACAAAGTCGTCGGGCCTGTCTGAGGCCATCGTCACCCCTTCGGTTGCGGGTAGCGAAGAAACAACTCTGCAACAAGTCGGGCGGGCCGCTGCCAACCATTTGATCGAAAACCTTAGCGAAGGTGATGTTATTGCGATCACTGGCGGAAAAGCCGTCAGCGCCACGGTCGAAGCGTTGGAGGTCGAACGCGCAGTCGATGTTACTGTAGTGCCCCTGACCGGCGGCATTCAGGGCAAATACTATACAGATGTGAATCACTTGGCGACGCAGATGGCAGAGCGGTTGGGCGGCAAGACAATGTTGTTGCATGCGCCGCTATTTGCGGAGAGCCGCGATCAGCGGGACATGTTGGAACAGGTCTCTTCGATCCGCGAGGTGCTGGATCTGGCCCGCCACGCCAATGTAGCGCTTGTAGGGGTTGGGTCAATCGAGCCGGAAGGCTCCAGCTACTACGACCTTCACCCAGTGCCCGAAGCAGATCGTAAGATGCTGATGGGCATGGGCGTGATCGGAGAGTTTCTGGCCCACCTGATCCATATCGACGGCTCGGTCTCGAACTATGCGCTGAACTCGCGGCTGGTCTCGGTGTCGCCAAACGATCTTGCGCATTGCAAGCGGGTGATCGGGGTGACCGCAGGAGCGCAGAAAGTGCTGCCGATCAAGGCGGTACTGAACGGAAAGTTTCTCAATTCGCTGATCTTGGACGAGAGCACAGCGACTGCAGTCTTACGGGAAATGGAAGGAGCACGAAATGTCGCATGAAATGTTGACGCGGGAAATCGGAAACTCTGGTATCGAGGCCTCTGTGGTCGGTCTTGGAACCTGGGCCATCGGCGGGTGGATGTGGGGCGGAACGGATGAGGCGAAATCCATCGCCGCAATCCAGGCCTCGGTCGATGCGGGGATTACGTTGATCGACACGGCCCCTGCCTATGGGCAGGGCGTAGCCGAAGATATTGTTGGCAAGGCATTGAAAGGGCGCCGCGACAAGGTGGTGCTGGCCACCAAATGCGGGTTGGTTTGGCATACGCAGAAGGGCAACCATTTCTTCGACTATGACGGCAAGCCGGTGCATCGCTATCTGGGCAAGGGCGCGATTATCTATGAGGTCGAGAAAAGCCTGACCCGACTGGGTACCGATTACATCGACCACTACATCACCCATTGGCAGGACCCTACCACCCCCATCGCTGAAACGATGGAGGCGTTAGAGACCCTGAAACAGCAGGGCAAAATCCGCTCTATCGGGGCCAGCAATACTTCGGTCGATGAGGTCAAGGCTTATGTCGCCTCCGGTCAGTTGGACGCCATTCAGGAAGAATACTCGATGGTCAAGCGCGACATCGAAGGCACGCTGCTGCCTATGTGCCGCGAGAATGTTGTGTCGGTCCTTAGCTATTCATCGCTGGCGCTAGGGTTGCTCAGTGGCAAGATCGGTCCTGATCGGGTGTTCGAAGGCGACGATCAGCGCAAGGACAATCCGCGTTTCTCGATGGCTAATCGCCAGAAGGTTGCCAATCTGATGGGGACCATCGCGCCTATTGCCGAGGCACATGGCGCGACGCTGGCGCAGACGGTAATCGCTTGGACCGTGCAACAACCCGGTATCACATTCTCGCTTTGCGGCGCGCGTGACGCGGCACAGGCGGCCGAGAATGCCAAGGCGGGCCAATTGCGCCTGACCGAAGCTGAAACCGCTGACATCAGTGCGCAAGCTATCGCGCACCTGAGCGATCTCGACAGCTAAGACCCCAAGGCCCCCGCAACGAACAGGACCACCATGTCAGAACAAAGACAACAATGCCTGACAAAGCTGCACGAGAACGCTGTTTTTGACGCCGTGGTTATCGGCGGGGGCATAAACGGGATTGGAGTTTATCGGGATTTGGCCTTGCAGGGGCTGCGGGTCTTGCTGGTTGAGCGCAACGACTTTGCCTCGGGGTGCAGCGCCGCGCCGTCGCGGATGATCCATGGTGGATTGCGTTACCTAGAGAATGGCGAATTCGATCTGGTGCAAGAGTCGCTGCGCGAACGCGATGCACTGCTGTTGAACGCTCCTCATATGGTGCGGCCTTTGCCGACGGTCATTCCGATCACTTCGGTGTTTTCGGGTATGTTAAACGCGGTGGCCAGTTTTGTCGGTTGGCAGGGCAAACCCTCTAGTCGTGGTGCGATGCCGATCAAGCTGGGGTTGTCGCTGTATGATTGGGTGACGCGCAAGCGGCGTATCCTGCCAAAGCATCATTTCAACAGCGCAGGGCGAACGCGCAGCGACTGGCCTGAGCTAACGCCCAAGGCCACTCGATCAGCCGTGTATTATGACGCGCAGATCACGCATCCAGAACGTCTGTGTGTCGAAATGATCCGCGATGTGCAGATCGCCGCGCCTGATTGCATAGCTTTGAACTATGCCGAAATGACGCGGGACGGTGAAGATTATGCTGTGACAGACCGGCGCAGCGGTCAGCAATTGCCAGTTCAGCCCAAGGTGATCGTGAATGCCACTGGTGCCTGGCTGGATGATACAGTCCGCAGCCTGGGCGGCGAAGCCAGTCAGCAGATGGTCTCGGGCACCAAGGGTTCGCACCTGATCATCGACAACCCGGCACTGTTGCAGGCGCTTGGCGGTCATATGGTCTATTTCGAAAATACCGACGGGCGGGTCTGTATCGTGTTTCCCTATCAGGGAAAGGTGCTGGCGGGTTCAACCGATATTCGCGTCGACAAAGCAACGCGCGTGCGATGTGAGCCGGAAGAGTTCGACTATATTCTCGGTTCACTGCGGTTGGTATTTCCTGAGATTCAGATCGCTGCCGAACAGGTTGTGTTCAGCTATAGCGGGATCCGCCCGCTGCCGCACAGTGATCAGGATTTCACCGGTCGGATTTCGCGTGGTCATTACACGACGCGGCTGGACGGATCGGTGCCGCAGTTCTGCATGGTTGGTGGTAAATGGACGACCTTCCGCGCATTTGGTGAACAGACCACGGATAAGGTTCTGGCCGCGCTTGAAAAACCGCGTAAGACGTCGACCCTTGGATTGCCTATCGGGGGCGGAGCACAGTTTCCCGATGATGCGAAAACGCTGCAAAACAGGCTGGTCGAGGACTTTCACATTTCGCCCGACCGCGCGCTGCACCTGATGGAACATTACGGCACGCACGCCGACGATGTGGGACAGTTCTGCCAATCGGTTAAGGATACGCCACTGTTGGCTGGCTGCCCTTATACCGAGGCCGAGATTATTTGGCTGCTGCGCACGGAATTTGTCGAAACCCTGTCTGATATCGTCCTGCGCCGAACCGCTTTGGCGATCACAGGGCAGATTTCGGATGCGCTGCTGGGCCAGTTGGGAACTCTTGTGGCCGCCGAACGCGGTATCAGCCCGCAGGAAATCACTGATCAGACCCAAACGCTTATACATGAATTGTCCGAGTATTACGGCGTGTCCGCCGAAACTCTGACCGCACGAAACAAGGAACGGAGAACAGAATGCGTGTAAGTACCAAAGCCCGAATGAACCGGATGTTTACCAATGGCGGATGTCTGGACGTGGCGATCGACCACGGGGTCTGCAATGAGCCCAGCTTTATGGTCGGGCTTGAGGATATGGCGGGTGTCATGGACACGCTGATTGGGGCCAAGCCGGATGCCATTCAGTGTGCCTATGGGCAAGCCGACCTGCTGCAATCGCGCCCCGAAAAGGACAAGCCCGCGCTGGTGATGCGGATCGACATGGGCAACCCCTATAACGATCAGCGCCACCGGGTGATGTGGTCGATGCTGCAAAACGCAGACGAGCCGATTATCGGCGCACTGGAAATGGACGCCGCCGCCGTTGTCGTCAACCTGTTCATGCTGCCGGACGAGCCTGAACTGTTTCGTCAGTGCGTCGAGAACATCAGCAAGGTGCGCGCGGCCTGTCACAAATACGGTATGCCGTTGATGATCGAACCTCTGGTCATGCTGCCCAATGAAGTGCGCGGTGGTTATCAGGTGGATGGTGACGCCGAGAAGATCGTGACGTTGGTGCGACTGGCCTCGGAAATGGGGGCTGATATCATCAAGGCAGACCCAACCGAAAACCCCGAGGACTTCCACCGCGTGATTGAGGCTGCGCGCGTGCCCGTTCTGGTGCGCGGCGGTGGTAAGGAAGAACTGAAGAACGTGTTGATGAAATCGGCGGCACTGATCGCGCAGGGTGCGCAAGGGATGGTTTATGGCCGCAACATCTATCAGCACGACAATCCCAAGGCGGTTGTGGCAGCATTGATGGCGATGATCCATGATAAGGCCAGCGGCGAAGAAGCGTGGGATATCTATAACCGTGGCTAACAACCAATACATATTGGGCCTGGATGCGGGGAATACGGTCATCAAGGCCGTGCTCTTCGACCTAAACGGGCAGCCCGTGGCGATGCAGGCGCTGGACGGTCAGTCTTCGACCCCGCAACCGGGACATGTGGAGCGTGACCTGAATGAGCTTTGGGCCAATGCACGGCAGGTGATCTCTGGTTGCATCGACAAGGCCGGGGTCACGTCGGATCAGATTATTGGCGTCGGTTGTGCCGGGCATGGCAACGGGCTGTACCTGCTGGACAAGGCGGGTGAACCGCTTGTCGGCATCCAGTCGCTCGACACGCGCGCTGCCGGTCTGGCCGAGGAATTGTCCGAAGCCGCAGGGGATGCTCTGCACGCGCTGTGTTTGCAAAAACCGTGGCCGTCGCAAACCCCGGTTCTGCTGGCTTGGATCAAACGCCACCAGCTCGAGATTTATGTACAGACCGGCACTGTGCTTCTGTGCAAGGATTTCATTACCTACAAGCTGACAGATGAGCAGGTCAGCGAGATATCGGACATGTCGGGCAGTGGTCTGACCCGGATGCCGGACTGCACCTATGACGACACACTGTTGGCGCTTTACGGTTTGGAAGACGCGCGCGAGATGCTCCCGCGCTTGATCGACCCGGCGGATATCGCCGGAACCGTCAGCGCCGAGGCCGCCGCAGCAACCGGCCTGGCCGAAGGCACACCGGTGATTGGGGGCTACTTCGATGTGGTCTCCAGCGCAATGGGCTCGGGCGTCGTGCGTGGGGGCGAGGCGTCGATCATAGCAGGAACCTGGAGCATCAATCAGGTGTTTTCGGACAAACCTGCCGTCAACGATGATCTGTTCATGGTGTCGGGCTTTGGCCCCAACCGGTTCGTGAACATCGAGGCCAGCGCGACGTCGGCCGCCAATCTTGAATGGTATGTGCGTGAATTCGTCGAACGCGGCGCGCATCACGACGATCCTTTTGGGTTCTGCAATGACAAGGTGGCCGAGGTCACCCCTGCGGCGGATGACCCGTTCTTCCATCCGTTCCTTTATGGTTCGGGGCAGGGGGCGTCGTTCCGGGGCGGGTTTTATGGTGTTGCGGGCTGGCACGGTGAAAGCCACATGTTGCGCGCCTTGTTCGAGGGTGTTTTGTTCGAGCACCGCCGCCATATCGAGGTTCTGAAAACCGCAGGCGTCAGCTTTGATCAGGCGGTTCTGTCTGGCGGTGGCTCGCGCAGCCCTGTCTGGCCGCAGATGTTCGCCGATTGCCTTGGTGTACCGATCTATGTGGCCGAAGCGCAGGAAACTGGTGCTTTGGGTGCGGCGATTGGTGTGTCGGTGGCAACGGGCGCGTACGGCTCCTACGAAGAGGCCATCGGTCAGATGACCCGCCGCAAGGCCGAGTTCCAGTCGAATGCGGACATGAAAGCCCATTACGATAACCGCTACGCGCAGTACCTTGCGCTTATCGAAGCCATGCGCGGGTTTTGGGACAGCGCTCAAACTTCAACCGAAAGGTAATCAGCATGAAAGCCGTGGGATTTCTGAAATCACTTCCAATTGACGCGCCTGACAGCTTGATGGATGTCGACCTGCCAGAGCCGGTTCTTCGACCCAACGATCTGCTGGTCGAGGTCGAGGCAATCTCGGTCAATCCCGCAGATGCCAAGCGCCGCATCCGAACAGCAGCCGAGCAGGACCATGCCGAGCCGTTCATTCTGGGATATGACGCCGTAGGTATTGTGCTTGATATGGGCCCCGACGTTACAGGATTCACCAAAGGTGACCGGGTGTGGTATGCTGGCGATGCCGATCGCCCAGGGTCTTATGCTGAGTTGCAGGCGGTCGATCATCGCATCACATCACTTGCTCCGAAGTCGATGGGCCCCGCCGCGGCGGCCTCTTTGCCCTTGGTGTCGCTGACCGCGTGGGAAATACTGTTTGACCGATTGCAAGTTCCCACAAATGAAACGCCGGCCAGCCTGCTGGTTATCGGCGGGGCCGGAGGGGTGGGTTCGATTACCCTGCAACTTGCACGTAGGCTGACTGGATTGAATCTGATCGCCACTGCATCTCGCCCTGAAACGGTCGATTGGTGCAAGGACATGGGTGCGCATCAGGTGGTTAACCATCGCGATCTGATCGCCAAGGTGCAGGCCGCAGGGCATGAAACCGTGGACTACATCACGCAATACGCCGACACCGCACAGCATTGGGATGCCATGTGTGAACTGATCGCGCCGCAGGGCCGCATTGGAACCATTGTCGAAACGTCGGAAAAGCTGGATATCTCGGCATTGCAGGGCAAGTCCGCTGCTCTGATGTGGGAACTGATGTTCACCCGTTCGCTGTTTGGAACGGTAGATATGGCTCGGCAGGGGCAGATTTTGGCTCGTGTTGCCAGTATGGTCGATGACGGGATCATCCGAACGACCGAACAAAAAACACTGAACGGCTTGTCAGCGGAAACGCTGAAAGAGGCTCACGCGCTCATCGAAACCGGTCGCATGATCGGCAAACTTGTCGTCGCATTCTAACCAGAAAGACCAGAATTTCATGACACACGCCCGGAAACTTGATGGCGAATACGACTATATTATCGTCGGTGCAGGCACGGCGGGCTGTGTTCTGGCAAACCGCCTGACTGAAGACCCCAAGACGCGGGTTTTACTGCTAGAGGCGGGCGGATCGGACAATTACCACTGGGTCCATGTCCCCGTTGGCTACCTATATTGTATTGGCAATCCGCGCACTGACTGGATGATGAAAACCGCTGCTGAGCCGGGGCTAAACGGGCGTTCCCTGGTCTATCCGCGCGGCAAGGTTCTGGGCGGCTGCACCTCGGTCAATGGCATGATTTATATGCGGGGGCAGGCGGCGGACTACGATCATTGGCGTCAACTGGGCAATGCCGGTTGGGGATGGGACGACGTGCTGCCCTATTTTCTGAAGTCCGAGGATCACCATGCGGGCGACAGTGAGATGCACCGCTCAGGAGGTGAGTGGAAGGTTTCAAAGCAGCGTTTGGAATGGGATATCCTGAAGGCTGTGCAGGAAGGGGCCAAGGAATTTGGCATTCAACCACGCGCGGATTTCAACGATGGCAGTAACGAAGGCACCGGGTTCTTCGAGGTCAACCAACGCAAAGGCGTGCGCTGGAATACAGCGAAAGGTTTTCTGCGCCCGGCGATGAAACGCCCGAACCTGCGCGTAATGACTCATGCAGAAACACAGACGTTGTTGTTCGACGGTAAGCGAGTGACAGGCGTTTGCTTTCAGCAAAAAGGCGTTCGCTATGATGCCTTCGCAGGGGCCGAGGTTTTGCTGGCCGCCGGGGCGATCAACTCTCCCAAAATTCTGGAACTCTCGGGTGTTGGCCGAGGTGATGTGTTGGCCGAACATGGCATTGCTGTGCATCACGAAAGCACAGGCGTGGGTGAGAACCTTCAGGATCATCTGCAAATCCGCACCGTGTTCAAAGTACAGAACGCGAAAACGCTGAATACGATGGCTAACTCGTTGGTCGGCAAGGCGAAGATCGCTCTGCAATACGGGTTAACGCAATCGGGGCCGATGTCCATGGCACCCAGTCAATTCGGGATGTTCACCAAATCCAACCCAGATCTGGCGACGCCGGATCTGGAGTATCACGTTCAACCCTTGTCCACTGACAAACTGGGCGATCCGTTGCATCCGTTTCCGGCCATTACCGTTTCGGTCTGCAATCTGCGCCCTGAGAGTGTTGGAACCTGCCATATTCAGGGAGCGGATACCTCGGACCAGCCCGATATCCGTTTGAATTATCTGTCCACGGACAATGACAAGCGTGTTGCCGCGAAATCAGTGCGCCAGGCGCGGATGATCATGACGGCGAATGCCCTCAAGCCTTATCAGCCCGAGGAAGTTCTGCCGGGTCCAGCCATGGAAACCGAAGAGGATCTTGTGAAAGGTGTTGGTGACATTGCCACCACGATCTTCCACCCAGTCGGGACATGTAAGATGGGGTCTGATGCATCGGCGGTAGTGGGTACGGATCTCAGAGTGCATGGCCTTGGGGGGATTCGGGTTGTTGATGCGTCAATCATGCCGAAAATCGTTTCGGGCAACACTGCATCTCCTGTTGTTATGATCGCTGAGAAAGCGGCCGACATGATCCGCAACAGGGCCTGAGACATGTCGGAGATTGTGATCATCGCGCGCATCGAGCCGGAAGAAGGCCAGTCAGAAGTGGTGCGCACCGCAATCGAAGATCTCGCAAATGCCAGTCGTCAAGAGGCAGGTAACCGGGGCTATGATGTGTTCTTATCACCCGACAAAAAGACCGAATTTCTGATCCACGAGATTTGGTCCGGGGGTGAGGCGATTACCAGTCACGGGCGCATGCCGCACATGGTCCGGTTCAAAGAAATCGTGAAGGGAAAAGCGCGAATTTCCGTTCAGAAGCTGGCGAAGCTGTAAGCTCGGCGGGATTCTTTTCACCAAAATCTAACAGTGATTCAGAGCATTTTTCTTTTCGGTCACCATTGTGCTGAGCAGGATACGTCTGTGCTGTAACGCCCTTCTAAAGAGAATGAACTTTATGTGTTTATTTTCAAATATTTATGAGATTATTGCAATAGCGGATCCACAAACTTCTTAAGCTTATCGGGCGCCAAAAACAGTTGACTAGGCAAGCAAAATGATAATAATAACATATACTGTAATATATTTCAGCATCGATTCCTGAGGAGAGGTTCGGGCTGGAATTGCGGCTCTGATGCCTATTGTTTCAGATCAGCCGCGCTCTGGAGGAAACAAAAAGGGAAGAGATGAAAATGCAGCGGAGGAATGTACTCAAGGCGGGTCTGCTGGCCACGACACTGACTTTTGTTGGTGGGGCCGGGGCTTTTGCTGATGATGGGAAGCGGATCGCATTCTTTGTGTCCGACTTGTCGAACGTATTTCACCAATCTCAGGCGGCCGAGGCCGAGCGCTATGCAAAAGAAAAATATGGTGCAGAGGTTGTGGTCTTTGACGGCCAGGCAGATTCTGCTGTCATGACTCAAAATGTCGACCAGATCGCCGCCGGCGGTTTTGATGCAGCCACTCTGCACATCTGGGATGCTGAGGCCGCGACGCCCGGCGTCGAAGACGCGTTGGCCGACGATATTGTCATGACCTCGTTCTTCAGCCCGATCACCGACACGGGCATCCCGACCGCACGCAGCGATGAAGCCGCAGTGTCGTTCGAAATGGGCGCACAGATGGCCAAAGCGTGGAAAGAGGCACATCCTGACAAGTCGATCGTCATGGTGCAACTGGGTTGGCCGAACCACACCGAGGTAAACTCGGGTCGGACAGCGCCTTTTGCTGAAGGTGTGCTTTCGGTTGATCCTGACGCTGAAAACCTGGGCGCGCTGGATTCCAGCAAGGGTCAGGAAGCGGCCAAGCAGATCATTGTCGACCTGCTGACCCAACGGCCCGAGGTAAACTTGATCTATTCCGAAGCCTCTAACCTGACCGTCGGTACTATGGCCGGCCTGGCGCAACTAGGTCGTGGCAAGTTCGACAACGGCAAACCGCTGACTGAAATCGTGGCAAGCGTCGATTTTGACTCGGTCGAATTCGAGCAGGTCTATGATCCGAATTCCAGTCTGAAAGTCTCGATGGGCCTGCCGCCGGTTGAAACCGCACAAGGCCGCATCGACCTGATCATGGATGTTCTGGATGGCAAGGTCGCACCAACCTCAGACACAGCGGAAGAGTTCTTCTATAAGGCCTACACTGTATCTTACTGGTCGATGCCGAAAGATGAGGCAGAACAGTGGCTTAAGGACCAGTTCGGCGGCTAACCGACCCTGACGAACCTATCGTTGCGATCAGGCCTAATACCCGACTTTTGACCTGATCAGCCCGGTTGGTTCTTTAATTGCTGCCAACGTCGTAACCGCGTCCTCCCTACTGAGGCCGGCGTTGGTAGCAACCTATTCAAAATCAGATAAGCTTGGCCCATGGAAGCGACCAGTTCGCTGCCACTGTTGTCTTGCGAAAATAAAGGGAATGATCGTGCAGACTGCCTTTGCCGACAATGCACAGGAAAAAGCTCTGTCCGTCAGGGATCTGACCAAGGACTACCCCGGTGTACGCGCCGTGGACACCGTGTCGTTCGATATTGACCGGAATACGGTGCATTGCCTGGTCGGCGAGAATGGGGCGGGGAAGTCAACTATCGTCAAGATGCTGACAGGCGCGCTTGCCCCGACAAGCGGATCAATGGCCATTCTGGGTCGTGATCATGCGCCCAGCAGCACGCAGGATGCACGCGAAAGCGGTATTGGCACGCTGTTTCAGGAACTGCACGTTGTTGATCAACTGACTGTCTTGGAAAACCTGACCCTCGGGATGGAGGCCAGTCGGCTTGGTTTCCTGGTCAAGTCCGATCTAGAGGAGCGGGTGACTAAAACACTCGCGGCAATTGAACCGATGATCGACCCCAGTGCGCGCGTTTCATCGCTGAGTGTGGCGCAGAAACAGATTGTCGAGATTGCCCGCGCGGCCTCATCAGGGGCCAGTATTATCATCATGGATGAACCCACCGCCGCCTTGTCAGAACGCGAGGTCGAGCGCCTGTTCGGAGTAATCCGCAGGCTTCGGGACTCGGACGTGACGGTCATCTATATCTCGCACAAGCTGGATGAGATTTTTGAGCTGGGCGACAACGTCACCGTCATGCGTGACGGCAAGCACATCGCCACCAAACCTCTGGCGGACGTGAACGGCCGGCCCG
Organism: Ruegeria sp. HKCCA5491; assembly: GCF_013034565.1. Classification (NCBI taxonomy): domain Bacteria; kingdom Pseudomonadati; phylum Pseudomonadota; class Alphaproteobacteria; order Rhodobacterales; family Roseobacteraceae; genus Ruegeria; species Ruegeria sp. HKCCA5491. The sequence goes on along the minus strand of NZ_WQGG01000017.1, from coordinate 25,023 downwards.
AGTTGATAGAGATGATGGTGGGGCGCGCGATCACCCATGACTACGAACCGCGTGGTGAAATTGCGGACAAACAGGTGCTGACGGTCAAAGGGCTTAGCAATCACCTTCTGAAGGACGTTTCATTTCATGTGAATGAAGGCGAAATCGTTGGTTTTTATGGCCTCGTTGGCGCGGGCAAGACCGAAGTGGCGCGCGCCATATACGGGGCCGACAAAGCGGACGGGCAGATTGATTTTCTAGGCCGAAAACGTCCCTCCTCGCCGAAAGAGGCCATCGCGGCAGGGATTGCTCTGGTCCCCGAAGAGCGGCGCACGCAAGGTCTGTTCACGGAACTGACGATCCGGCGCAACATTCCGATCATGAACATCCGCAAGCTTGCCAGTTTCGGTGTGTTTAAGGATGAACGCGAAAAGGAAGTTGCCCGGGAATATGTCGGTAAACTGGGGATCGCGACCAATTCGATTGAGAAGTACGCCGAAAAGCTTTCGGGTGGGAACCAACAGAAGGTCGTTTTGTCCAAGTGCCTGTTCGCGGATGCAGATATGCTGCTGCTGGACGAACCAACACGCGGCGTCGACGTCGGGGCAAAGTCCGAGATTTATGATCTGATCCGCGATCTGGCCAATAATGGTCGCGCGATCTGTATCTTTTCATCCGAACTGGAAGAGGTGTTGGGCATCTGCGACCGGGTGTTCCTGATGTATGACGGGCGGGTTGAAGCTGAAATCCAAAACGAAGCAGAGGTCGATATTCCTCAGATTCTGAATGTCGTAACCGGCGGAGGCGGAAAGAAGCCATGACCGACCAAGCAATTGCGGGCCGCAGGCTGGCCGCACGGGACAACAGGTTAAGTGATGAGATGTTCATCACGTCGCTTGTCGCCGGAGCTGCGGTGGCGTTGTTCCTATTAGCCTCCATTCTGGTGCCGAATTTCTTTCAGTTTCAGAACGTTGTGAACCTGGTGACAAACAACTGGGCGGTGATCTCACTCGGGGTCGGTGTGACGTTCTTGTTGGTTTCGGGGAACTTTGACCTGTCAGTCGGAGGCATCGTCGCACTGTCGGGTGTTTTGGCCGTGTGGTTTGCGCAGTCGACCGAAGGTGCGAACGCTTTGTCCTCGGGCTGGGGAATGCCGACTTGGCTGGCGATGGTCTGCGCCCTGATCGGCGCAATGCTGATCGGGGCAATCAATGCGGTATTTGTTGTCGCGCTGCGGGTGCCGTCAATCATCGTCACGCTGGGCACGATGATGCTGGCGCGGGGGATCGCGCAGGTGGTCACGCAAGGCTCGCAACGTAACACAAACCTGCCGTCAGATTTCGGTGTGCTGGGGAACATGACCATGTTCGGCACTTCGATCAAACTGCCGGTTGTGCTTATGACGGTCCTGATCCTTGTGGCCGTTTTTGTAGAACGCAAGACGGTGTTTGGCCGGTTGACCTATCTGATCGGAGCCAACCCTGTCGCATCGCGGCTTTCGGGGGTCGATAACGCGCGGCATGTCATCAAGCTGTATCTGTTCAGCGCGGCCATGGCCGGAGCTGTTGGCATTTTGCTGGCCTCGGAATTCAAATCCGGGTTCTCAAACCGTGGCATGCTGATGGAGTTTGACGCGCTGGTCATCTCGCTGTTGGGTGGCGTCGCAATTGCAGGCGGGTTCGGGTCAGTGATCGGGATGTTCTTTGGAGCAATCATATTGGCGACCGTGACGTCTGCGGCTACCGGGTTGGTTCTTTCGCCTGACTGGCAATTCACCCTCAAGGCCATCGCGGTGTTCATCGCAATCATGGCTCAGACTTGGGCTCTGGCCCGGAGACATGCATAATGACCGATCTGACCCAAAACCCCAGTTCTGGCGATCGTGTAAAACGGTTCCTCAAGGACTATTACATCTATCTGGTCCTGATCCTTGTTGTGGTTGTTCTAAGCACCGCCAATCTGGACAAGTTTCCCCTGTTCGAGCGTGGCAACTTCCTGAGTGAGCGCAATATCATCAACATCCTGCGTATTTCGGCACCGATCCTGACGCTGGCCGGGGCGTTCACGTTGTTGATGATCTCGGGCTATATCGACTTGTCCGTGGGCAGCGCCATGAGCCTGAGCGCGGTTGTCTATGCTATGCTCGTAATCAACGGGGTACCTTTCCTGCCGGCTTTTGTTGCGACCGTTGTATTGGGCGTTCTGCTGGGGGCTATTAACGGGTTTCTTGTGATCCAATTAAAGATCACGCCAGTCATCGCCACGCTGATCACCCTAAGCCTTTATAAAGGCATCGCATTGTTGCTGGTTGAGGATGGTGTTTCGGCGATCAAATCCGGCGGCGACCTGAAAATGCCCAGTTGGTTCAACGATTATGGACGAGATGGTGTGCTGTTTGGTCTGCCGTGGGCCTTTTGGGTGGCCATACTGGTTACGATTGCAATGATCATCGCGCAGGATCGGATGAAACTGGGCAAAAACGCCGCTGCAACCGGGGGCAATCCGACGGCTGCGAAATTGTCAGGTATCAATACGGCGCGGACGGTGATCCTGCTTTATGTGCTGGTCGGGGTTTGTGCGGCGCTGGCGGGCATTGCGCGGTCCAGCTTTATGTCGCTGGGCGACCCACTGTCGGGCGACGGGATGGAACTAACCGCTATACTTGTGGTTCTGTTGGGTGGTACAGCCTTCAGCGGCGGCGAAGGGCGGGTTCTGAAATCCTTTATCGGGGCGCTGATCATCATGTCTTTGACTGTGGGCATGTTGACACTGGTGCCCGCCTATTTCCAAACTCTGGTCGTTGGCACCGCGTTGTTGCTGGCGGCGGCATCGAACCATTTGGTGAGCAGAAGGGACAGTGAAAATTGAACGCATCCGGACCCGATCCCGACACGCTGCGCCTGATCGCCCGTGTCCTGACCCTGCATTTTCAAGAGGGGCTGCTTCAGGCTGACATTGCCAACAGCTTGAAATTGTCGACGGCCAAGGTGAACCGGCTGATCAAGCAGGGCCGCGAGATGGGCATGGTCGAATTTCGCATCCACAGCCCGTTCCAACGTCTTTTCGAGCTGGAACGCCAGATGAAGGAGCGCTGGCCGCTGTCCGCTTGCCTTGTGGTCAACACCGTAACCGAAAACGCTGAAATCACGCTGGATCAGGTCGGAAAATCGGCGGCGCAGCATCTGCAGCATATTCTTGGACCCACCGACGTTTTGGCAATATCTGGCGGCAAAACGCTCAGCGCCGTCGCGGACCATTTGAAGCCGGGCGGAGCAGCGTCGAATGTCGTGGTGCCAATGACCGGAGGGGTGCAAGGCCAGCATTATACCGATGTGAACCACATCGCGACCCGTATCGCCGACGGTTTGGGAGGTTCGGCAACCCTGATCCACGCGCCCTTACATGCTGATACGCAGGACGAACGAGATGTTCTGCTGTCAGTGCGTGCAGTGAGCGATGTGCTCACCCAAGCGCGGAACGCAAATGTCTCTCTCTTGGGACTGGGAGCTGTAACCGAAGAGGATGCGACTTATTACAAAGCGCACCCCCTGTCCGAAGAGGACCGGTCGCAGCTCTACGATAGCGGGGTCAGGGCGGAACTGCTTGGGCACTTGGTCGATTGCGAAGGTGAGCTGTGCAGCACCGCGCTTAACTCCAGACTTGTCAGCCTGCCGCTGAAGGACGCCAAATTAGTTCCGATCCGCATTGGTGTTGCCTCCGGTATCGATAAGGCTGAACCGGTACGTGCTGCACTAAATGGGGGCCATATCAGCACTTTGGTCATTGATGATGTTACAGCGCAGGCGGTATTAAACGAGGCAAGCGAAAACGCCGTTTGAGAAAACACTGGTTTTGTCTGATTTTGCTGCCAAAGACTGAACATCTGGCTGAAGTCACCGACTGAACTTTGTGCCGTCGCTGACCCTGTGGTCGCCGGATCTGACTAATGCTGGGATGCAAATCTTTCGCTAGATCAGCAATGGTCAATTCACGCACAGACTCCGCCCGTTACAGCAGTTCACACAGGATGCAGGAAAATTGATTCTCCTGCTCAACCTGCGTTGCCTTCAAAGAAATTTGCGAAAAAACCCTATTGATTTGTCACTGGGGCATCTCCTGACATGAGAGACGCGACAGGTGCGATCTGTGCCGCGATTTGAGTTCTGAGCTGAACGAGTGTGATGTCATCTTGTTTGACGAATTCAATGAACGCCTGATTTAATGCGCCAAATATTAGTGTGCCCAGGTCTGTGGCGATTAGGTTTTGGCGCACCAGCTTCCGGCCCTGCAGAACCCTGATCAATTCGGTCACCTGTGCTGCAAGCCGACGATCTTGTTCCGCGTAACGCCGACCACTTGGTGTGTTGGGGTGTTCGATGGAATGGGCAATCGCCGCGCGCCACATTTCCTTGGATAGGTACTCGAGCGAGTGATCGTAATATTGATAAATCAACGCCAGAAGCGCGTCGTCTACGCGCTGTGGTGGGTTGGCCAGAATCGGCGCGCCTGCGGCGATGACTTCTTCGACCTCCATGGCGACGGTGGCAATCAGAATGTCGCCCTTGGTCTCATAATAGTTGTAGACCGTGCCGACCGACACTTCGGCCATTTCTGCCAGATCTTCGATTTTCACCGACCGATAGCCGTGTGACCGGAATTTCGCGGATGCGGCTTCCAGAATGCGACGCTCGCGCGCTGCTTTTTGCCGCTCTCGTAATCCTGCCATGTGGAAAAACGACCTCGTGTAACACAAATCCAAATTTAGAGTTGACTTAAAAGATGAGGCTGTTCAAGTTTTTTCGGACAGACCCACACAAAAACCGGGCAATCCGTAATCAACAGGAGATGAACGAATGCAAACCGGACGTAAAATCCTTGGCGCGTCGACGCTGGCCTTGATGGCTGGCACTGCCTGGGCCGAGGGCGAATTGAATGCGTTGGTGTGGTGCGACCATACTGATCCCGAACTGATCGCGCCGTTTGAGGCGGAACATAACGTCAAGGTCAACCTTCGCGAATACGAAGGAACCGGCGCGGCGCTGGCATTGCTGGAGCAATCCAGACCCGGCGACTGGGATGTGCTTGTGGTGGACGGGATCGACGTGTTCCGCGCAGTCGAAGCCGGTGTTCTGGCCCCGCTGCCCGAGGGCGCGATCTCGACTGCGGATTACTTCCCCGAAGTGGTCATGGCCGAAAACAACTCAGTCGACGGCGTGACCTATGCCGTGACCGAGAAATTTGGCTACAACACGATCTCATACAACTCGGCCAAGGTCGATCCCGCGGATATGGAAAGCCTGACCAGTGTCTGGTCCGAGAAGTATGACGGGCGGATTTCGATCTATGACTACTACCTGCCCGTGATGGGGCTGGCTGCTATTGCCGAAGGCATTGCAACGGATGCGATTGGCCCGGGAGATTTGGCAAAGATCGATGGTGTGCTGTCAACCATGCGAAGCCGAGCGGCCTCGGTCGCGGGGGTGGTTGCGGCGCAAACGGCGCTGGCGACAGGCGAGGTGGATATCGTTGTCGGTGGGGGTGAGTGGCTGACGGCCGTGCTGGCCTCGGAACAGCCGGAACTGACATGGACCATCCCCAAGGAAGGCGCGGTTCGCTGGGCACAATCCATCGGCGTGGTTGAAGGGGCCAGTAACCCAGATCTGGCGGTTGAGTTCATCAAATATATCACCAGCCCGGAAGGGCAGGCTCGTTTGGCGACGTCTTCGTGCTTTTGGGGAATGCCCGCAAATGCCAAGGCCGGAGACGTTCTGACCGATGCGCAGAAAGACATCCTGCGCTGGGATCAGCAGCCTGACTATTTGGCGCTGACACAGCTATATCCTGCACCGGATGCGGATCTGGATATCGAGATGCAGGATCTGTGGCTGGAAACTCTGCAGCAGTGAGCATGTCCAAGGACCAGATCCGGGGCTGGGGCTTTGTGACTCCGGCCCTGCTGTGGACCATCGCTTTTTTCATCGTGCCTTTCGTCGTGATGGGCGCGATGAGCCTTGCTTCGCTTGAAGGGCGCACGCTTGTCTGGGACCTGTCGCTGGCCAACTATGCCGAGCTGCTTGAAAAGAAGTATCTGTGGCGCGCGGTTCTGGTTTCGCTTGAAATCACGCTGGCGGTGACTGTGATCTCGGTCGTGCTGGCTTATCCGCTGGCCTGGATCATTGCCTTTCGTGTGTCGCCGCGCTGGCAGCGCCTGGCCCTGCTGCTGGCAATCCTGCCATTCTGGACCTCCTATGTGGTGCGGTCCTATGCGTGGCTGCTGGTTCTGGCGCGCGAAGGCGTAGTGAACGAGACCCTGATGTGGATCGGCGCCATCGCCGAGCCGATCACGCTGGCCAATACGCGCTTTGCGACGGTGACGGGCTTTGTGCATTTCTTTGTGATGCTTCTGACCCTGACGATTTATGCCAACCTGATCCAGCTATCCCCGAACTATCGCCGGGCGGCAATGGACCTTGGCGCCAACGCCTTTCAAACCTTCCGGCACGTGATCTTGCCGCTCACGCTGCCCGGTATTGTCACCGGAGCATTCCTGACCTTTGTCCTGTGTATCGGCGATTACGTCACGCCGCAGATTCTGGGCGGCAATACCGAACTAACCGTGCCACAGGTCATCATGGTGCAATTGGGACGACGTGCGGATTTCCCGCTGGCCTCGGCGCTGGCCATCGTCTTGATGAGCATCGTCGCGCTGGCCTACCTGCTATCTGCCCGCTGGTTAAGGCTTGACCGGCTATGATGCGTTTTCTGCCGTGGGCTTACCTGATTGCCGCTTTTGTCTTTATCTACCTGCCGGTGGGTGTGCTGGTCCTGTTCTCGTTTCAGGAAGGAACGCTGCCGGTGCCGCCGTTTAACGGACCGTCCCTGCAATGGTACCAGACCATTCTTGGGGACGAGGATTTGATGGCAGCGCTGCGCAACTCGATCCTTGTTGCCTTCGGGTCGTCTGCGGTTGCCGTAACGCTTGGATTTCTGGCCGCATACGGTTTGGCGCGGCACGTTCTGCCGGGATCGACCCTGATCCGAGGGCTGCTGATTGCCCCCCTGACTGTCAGCTACCTGATCGTCGGGCTGGGTCTGCTGATCGTTCTGACGCGGTCGGGCTTTGGCGTTTCGCTATGGACCGCCGCCATCGGGCACGTGGTTATCAACCTGCCGCTGGCTTTTGCCATCATCTACGCCTCGATGGGGGCGCAACAGCAAAATGCCGAACGAGCGGCCCGTGATCTGGGCGCGTCCGAGCCCAAGGTGATCATGCTGGTGACGGTTCCGATGTTGCTGCCGTCGATTGCGGCGGCCTTTTTCCTGTCGGTCACGCTCAGTTGGGACGAGTTTATCATCTCCTTCCTGCTGACCCGCTTTGACGTCACCCTGCCGGTTGAGATCTGGTCGCTGCTCAGGTCTGGCCTGTCGCCGCAACTGAATGCAATCGGCAGCTTCGTCTTCCTGATCTCGGTGGCGGTTGTGCTGCTGCTGGAACTCACCATCTTTCGGAAAGGCCGCCAATGACCGCGTCTGTCACGTTTTCAGGTCTCAATCACTGGTTCGGTCAGTTTCAGGCGCTGTCCGGGATCGACCTACAGATCGAGGCCGGTGAATACGTAACCCTGCTGGGGCCATCCGGCTGCGGCAAGACCACCCTTTTGTCTATCCTTGGCGGGTTTCTGGAACCCACCGAAGGCCGCGTGCTGATTGGCGGTCAGGATTTGACCCGTGTCGCGCCAGTTAAACGCCCCACGACCACGGTGTTCCAGGACTATGCCCTGTTTCCGCACATGTCCCTGCGGGACAATGTGGGCTTTGGCCTGCGTATGAGCGGTATGGGCCGGAAAGCCCGCCACGCCCGCGCCGAACAGATGTTGGATCTGGTCGGTCTGAAGGATGCGGCGCTCAAACGTCCCCATGCCCTGTCCGGCGGTCAGCGTCAGCGCGTTGCGCTTGCGCGGGCATTGGCCGTAAACCCGGACGTTCTACTGCTGGACGAACCGCTGGGCGCGCTGGACCTCAAGCTGCGGCGATCCATGCAGGATGAACTGAAATCCATTCAGCAACAGATCGGAACAACCTTTGTGCATGTCACTCATGATCAGGAAGAGGCCATGGCCATTGCCGACCGGATCGTGGTCATGAGTAAGGGCCGGATCGAAGATCATGGCACGCCCGACCGGGTTTATCGTCACCCCGCAACACTGTTCACGGCGGATTTCATGGGTGAAAACAACCATATAGAAGGTGTGAAATCTGGGGCTGGTGTAGAAACACCCTTTGGGCTTCTTCCCGCACAGAATGCTCCAGCGTCTGCGGCGGCCGCAATCTGCCTCCGCCCCGAGGATATCCGCGCGGACGATCAGGGCTCGTTCCCGATGGGGCAGGCCACCGTGACTACAGCGGCGTTTTTCGGAACCTATTGCCGGGCGCATCTGTCACCGGCCTGTGCCCCGGACCTGAACCTTACGGCCTATCTGGCGCCCGACCGCGCGTGGGCGCAGGGGGATGTGCTATCGTTATCCGCAGATGTCGAGAATTTTCGTCTGTTCGAACCGGAGACCCCCTGATGCAACGCGCGCAACCGCAGGATTGGTACCGCACCACCCGCAAAGGCGAAGACGTCACCCTGATCGATGAGCCTTTCATCACGCCGTTCTATCGCTGCAACATGTGGCATGTGCGTGGGCGTGACCGCGATATGCTGGTCGACAGCGGTATGGGTGTTGTGTCGCTGCGAACATGGGTGCCTCTGGTGACCGAACGTGCGTTGACGGCGGTCGCAAGCCACACCCATTTCGACCATATCGGCTGTCATCACGAGTTTGAGGACCGCGCGGTTCACAGGGCCGAGGCCGATATTCTGGCGAACCCAACCCGCGTGGCGACGTTGGCCGACCCCTATGTGACGGACGAGATTTTCGACTGCCTACCGCCCTTGCCCTACCGATCCGATACATATGCGGTCAGCGGCGCGCAGGCGACGCGCCTGCTGGACGATGGCGATATCGTCGATCTTGGGGACAGGCATTTCGAGGTGATCCATACACCAGGTCATTCGCCGGGCGGAATTGCCTTGTGGGAGGCCGCGACAGGCATCTTGTTTTCGGGCGATATTGTCTATGATGGCGAGTTGATCGAAGACACTTATCATAGCAATGCGGACGATTATTACCGCTCGATGGTACGTCTCTATGATCTACCTGTACAAACTGTGCATGGGGGTCACTTCCCAAGCTTCGGGCGCGATCGCCACCGCGCAATCATTCGCGCGTGGTTGGATGGAAAGAACACGGCGCGATGACAGCAATTCCCGCAAAGATGGCCTGTTCGCGGGACACATTTATCCTGCAGCTCCAAAGAAAACCCACAGGCCGGAAACCGTTGTCCTGATGGGCCGAGTACCAGCCATGCGCCAACAGAACAAACAAGCGGGGCTGATCGCTTGGAACATAATTGGCTAATAATCTTGAGTTTTTGTTTACAGATGCCGTGACCCGTTTCTACTATCAAATTGTAATTTCTGATATTGATAAACATGGATAAGAACCGATGTCCGAAACTCTTGATTTACACAAGTTCGAAGATCTTAGCCCTTTTGAGATCAAAGACGAGCTCATCAAGCTGGCTCAGAAAGAGTCACGCGCCTCGACCCTACCGTATCTGAACGCTGGTCGGGGAAACCCAAACTGGATTGCAACCAAAGCGAGAGAAGTCTTTTTCTTTTTGGGGCAATTCGCGATTACCGAGGCGCAGCGTGACCGGAATGAACCACAAGTCGGGTTGGCCGGAATGCCACAAGGGCCGGGGTCTTATCATCGTTTGATGGCTTATTGTGCCAATGCGGAAAGTACTAGTCCTGCCGCGGCTACCTTGGCAAGTGTCGTGGATTTTGCAATTCAGAAGTTCGATTTTAATGCGGATGACTTTGTGCTGGAACTGACCGACAGCATCATTGGCGATCATTATCCTATGCCGGACCGCTGTCTCGTTCACAATGAACAGATTGTTCATGAATATTTGATGTGGGCAATGTGCGCGGGCCATCGCCCTGATGCCAAGTTTGACATCTATGCGGTCGAAGGAGGAACAGCCGCAATGTGCTACATCTTCAAAGCGTTGAAAAATCAACGGCTTTTGAACGCGGGCGATACGATCGCGTTGGGGACACCTATTTTTACGCCCTACCTCGAAATGCCAGAACTTGAAGACTATTCACTGAATGTCGTGCATGTCTCATCCGAGGAAGAAGATCACTTTCAATTGACGGATGAAGATCTGGAGTCGCTGGCAGATCCTAAGGTCAAAGCCCTATTTCTGGTGAATCCCGGAAATCCTTCGTCAGTCGCAATAAGCCCTGACGTATTGAAGCGATTGGTCAGTTTTGTAAAAACCCGTCGGCCAGATCTGTTCATTCTGACGGATGACGTGTACGGGACTTTTGTGCCAAACTTTGAATCCGTGATGGCGCATCTGCCTGAAAACACAATCGGGGTTTACTCATACTCCAAGTATTTCGGCTGCACGGGCTGGAGGTTGGGTACAATCCTCGTGGCCGAAGACAACATATTTGACAAAATGATCGCCGAGGCCCCGGCCGAGACTAAAGCGGTTGTCGAAGCGCGCTACAGAACCCTGACACCCGATCCCTCCACACTCAAATTCATAGACAGAATTGTTGCGGACAGCCGGGATGTTGCCCTGAATCACACGGCTGGCCTTTCACTTCCTCAGCAAGTGATGATGACGTTGTTTTCTCTGGTCGAGATGATGGACGAAGACAAGGCATATCAAGCCCTTTGCATGAGCATTCTTGAACATCGCTTCACTGAATTGGTCGAAGGTATGGGGATCGAAGTACCGGATAACCCCTTGTACGACAGATACTATGGAATAATTGATTTTGAGTTCTGGCTTCGGAAATATGTAGGAGAAGAAGTCGTGGATTGGATAAAAGAGAACGTCCACCCGCTCGACATTTCGTTCAAACTTGCGCAGGACCATGGGATTGTCCTTTTGAATGGATCGGGATTCGACGCGCCTAACTGGTCTGCACGTGTGTCCTTCGCAAATCTTGATGATGATGCATATCGGAAAATCGGGCGTGCGGTGCGTGCCGTTGCGACGGGATACGTGCAATCGTATCGCGCTTCAAAAGGTCTGCCGATTCACGGTTGAACTCGCATTACAGGATAGGGCCGAGGGACAGCCGTTTTCATGGAAGCAATCATTTCGATATTCAGAACTCACCCTGAATTGGCGCTGTTTTGCAGCCTGACCCTTGGTTACGCGATTGGAAAAGTTTCCTTCGGCTCTTTTACTGTTGGCTCAGTGGCGGGATGCCTGCTTGCTGGTGTCTTGGTCGGGCAGACCGGAGTGGTCGTGTCCGATGACTTGAAGCAGACATTTTTCCTGTTGTTTCTGTTTTCGATTGGCTATCGCACCGGGCCTCAGTTCTTTCGTTCCTTGAACCTGGGTGCCCTGCCTCAGATCGGGATTACCGTTTTATTATGCGCAATTGCGTTGCTGGTTGCGGTCCTTCTAGCGCCACTTATGGGTCTTTCGGTTGGTGTCGCGGCGGGGCTTTTGGCAGGTGGGGCGACTGAAAGTGCAACTTTGGGTGTGGCCATTGATGCATTTGCGAAAACAGGTGCTGACGCAGCAAGCCAGCAGATATTTGAAGCCGAAATCGCGACAGGTTTTGCGGTTGCATATTTTGTTGGTGTCATCGCCACGATTGTGTTCCACACGCAAATTGCACCGCGGTTTTATGGGCGATCTTTGCGGGACGCATGTGCTGAATATGAATCTGAACTGCAAGATGACGATGCCCCGTGGCATTCCGAGCATCGTGACTTTGAAGCGCGGGCCTATCGCATAAATCCTGACTTTGCAGGACATACCGTGGCCGAATTGGAAGCTCGGGTTCCGATCCACGTGCGGGCTTTCTTTGATCGCGTTCGCCGAGGCAACAAAATCCTGCCGACGTCACGGGACATGGTCCTGCAAAACGGAGATATCGCAGCGATCGCCGGGATGCGGTCCTATCTTATTGACCATGGTAGCCTTCTGGGGGAAGAGGTCGAAGACCCTGAACTTTTGGATCTTCCCGTTGAAACCAGCGACATTGTTGTAACTAACAAAGAGTTGGTCAACAAAACCCTAGGTGAACTTTCCGTCCGCCCCGAAGCCCGAACTATCTTTCTTCGTGGGATCATGCGCAGCGGTGAACGGCTACCGGTTTTTCGGGGTGTCCCATTGCACATGGGAGATGTCCTGACAGTTTCCGGTACGCGCAGCCATATTCAGGACGCAGCAAGCAAGTTGGGTTATCTGGACCGAGAAACAAGCAAAACGGACATGGTGTTTGTTGCGTTTTTTATCCTGTTGGGTGGTTTGATTGGGATTCCAGCCCTGCATTATGGCGCGGTCGAGCTTGGTCTGGGCACTTCGGTAGGGGTATTGTTGGGGGGGCTGGTCGCAGGTTGGTTGCGCTCGGTTCGCCGCACATTTGGATTTGTTCCCGAAGCCACGCTTTGGATATTCGATTCAGTTGGCCTGTGCGTCTTTGTGGCATGTGTGGGCATTACCTCGGGGACAAGTTTTGTGGCTGGTGTACTGGCAAGCGGCCCGTCCCTGATTTTTGGTGCGCTGGCAATCGTTTTTCTGGCGCATGGATCAGCGATTTTTGTGGGTCGTAAGATATTCAAAATCAACGAAGGGGTCCTGGCCGGAACATGTTGTGGGGCAGGGACATCCGCACCCGCTTTGGCAGCTGTACAAGAGGCCGCGCAGAGCCAAGTACCAACCCTTGGCTATGGGTTGGGTTATGCAGTTGGTAACGTCCTTCTCGCCCTATGGGGTTCAGTGATTGTCCTGCTATTGGTCTAGAGTCGAAAGCGTGGCACATCCAAGCAGTGTGCTGAACTAAACCAAAACCTCGCGCAAAACCGCAGTTTTGGAGAGCGAGAGCTTTTGAACAAGATTATGCGGATAATCGTTCGAATATAATTCGGCAGAATCAAACATCCGATCCTGCTGGCCGTCTATTGGGCGCTATAGCTTGCTGCAAATCCGTCGGGTATCAAATTTTCTTGGATGAGAATTTCAATGCGTATTTGCTCTTGCGACTGCATGATCTCACGGTTGTCGCACCTTGCGCGCAGCAACCGGACCGAGCTGCGTACCAGATGACCGGGATTTTGCGCGATGATTGCATCCACTTCTTTGTTCAATAGCGCGCTGCGTGTACGTTCCGTCAGCTCATGTGCAATTACGACCAGCTCACCGTGATCAGTTTTGCAATGCAGGGCATTCAGGGGTGAGCGCGCTTCGGAACTCATGATATACGCAGCGATAACGTCTTGATTGTTTCGCAACGTGTTCAGGACGATTTCTTGCGCCCGTGACTGATCACCATGCGTCTCAAGTGAGGGCAGCGCAATTAGATTTGGATAGTCCTGCTTGAGAACCTGATCGAACCCGTGACGCCGTTCCAGACTGTCACGTGCGTTCATGGTTTCTGAAACGACCATGACTTTTCCCTGCCGCCCGCAAATGAAACGGCCAATTAGGCGGGCCGCGGTTGCGCCCGCGGCGCGGTTGTCGATGCCAACGAAATCCATATCGGACATTTCAAGCTGACCGGATATGAGGTGCACAACCTGAACGCCTTTTTCTTGAAGCCGGATGGCGGCATCCCGCACCTGAGGTGATTCAGGCGCCATCAACGCAATCCCGTCGACCTTATCAGGCGACAGCTTCAGCAATGTGCGTGCGATCAGATGCGGATCGGCCTGCGAAATTTCCTGATGCGAAATCTCGATCCCTTCGGCCGCAAGGCCTCGGTCGGTTTCGGAAATGCGTTCGCGCAGTTCTGAAATAAACAAATCCCCGCGGCGCGGAAGCATGAACCGAAACCTGTACCTCTTGCTTTTGGCCAGATTGGCAGCGGACAGGTTGCGCACAAAGCCGATCTTATCGATTGCTTCATTCACCGCCTTCACGGTTTTCTTGCGCACGCCCGGGCGATTGTTCAGGACGCGATCCACAGTGGCCAGACTGACACCGGCAGCTTTGGCGAGGTCTTTGGTTGTTGGTCGCATCGAGTCGGTTTCTATCCTTTGGTGTTCAAAAATATTTGCCCAGTTTCAAGGCACATGCAAGCAAAATGAGGCACGTACCTCAGAAAAAGCTTGATCTGAGGTACGTGCCTCATTTACGACTATTCCATCAATGAGTCGCCGTCAGAGGAGTCGGCGCCAAACAAATGGGAGGAGCTTTCTGATGAAGACGCAGCTTAAACTTTCTGTTGCAACTGCCGCGGTGATGGCCGTTTCCGGCGCCGCCAGCGCCGAGGACCTGACCCTGTGCTGGGCATCCTGGGATCCGGCCAATGCGCTGATCGAACTGAGCAAGGACTTCGAGGAAAAGTCCGGCCACACCATGAATTTCGAATTCGTGCCATGGCCTAACTTTGCAGACCGGATGCTGAACGAACTGAACTCGGGCGGTAAACTATGTGATCTGATGATTGGTGACAGTCAGTGGATCGGGGGCGGCGCCGAAAATGGGCACTATGTCAAACTGAACGATTTCTTCGATGCCGAAGGCATCACAATGGATGACTTCATCCCGGCAACCGTGACAGGTTACGCGGAATGGCCGAAGAATACCCCCAACTATTGGGCGCTGCCAGCGTTCGGAGATGTTGTCGGCTGGACCTATCGCAAGGATTGGTTCGAACGCCCCGAACTGCAGGCTGAGTTCAAGGAAAAGTACGGCCGGGATCTGGCTGTCCCGAACTCTTTGGACGAGTTGAAAGACATCGCTCAGTTCTTCCAAGGCCGCGATATTGACGGAACGACGGTCTACGGCGCCGCGATCTATACCGAGCGCGGGTCCGAAGGCATCACGATGGGTGTGACCAACGCGCTGTACAACTATGGGTTCGAATATGGTAACCCCGACAGCCCGTATGAACTGGATGGCTTCGTCAATTCTGAAGATGCGGTCGCTGGTCTGGAGTTCTACAAGGACCTCTATGATACCGCCACACCGCCGGGATCTTCGAACTGGTACATGGGTGAAAACATCGACGCTTATAAGTCCGGTCAGGTCGCATTGCAGATGAACTTTGCCTTCATCTGGCCGGGTGTTGAGGCTGACGCGAATGTGGGCGGCGGCAAGTCTGGTTACTTCCCGAACCCCGCAGGTCCGAGCGGGCAGTTTGCCCAATTGGGCGGGCAGGGGATTTCTGTTGTCTCTTATTCCGACAAACAGGATGCTGCACTGGAATACATCAAGTGGTTCGCACAGCCTGAAATTCAGTCTCGCTGGTGGGAACTGGGTGGCTATTCCGCGCTGAAGGCGGTCGTCGAAGACCCTGGTTTTGCAACCAGCCAGCCCTATGCGCAGACCTTCCTCGATTCGATGGCGATCGTTAAGGATTTCTGGGCGGAGCCAGCTTATGCCGAACTGCTTCTGGCCATGCAGCAACGTGTGCATGACTATGTGATTGCGGGCAATGGCACGGCCGAGGAAGCCTTGAATGGTCTGGTCGACGATTGGACCGAGACTTTCGAAGACGAAGGCAAAATCTAAGCGTAAATCTTGTCGGACAATCCCGTTTTGCCCGGCGCTCCCTCTCCGGATTGGCAAAATGCTAATCCGGAGCACTCCGCCACCTTCGAAGACAGCGTCGCTGTCGCCGATGAAGGATCAAACAATGATACACACACCGATGGATAAAATCGCCAAAGCGACACCCGAGCCGATGGCTCGGAAAGTGCGCGGGCTGTCAGATCGAACCATCGCCTGGATTTTCGTCGCGCCGTCCATTTTCCTGCTGTTGGCCGTCAACATCTTTCCGCTGATCTGGACCATCCGGCTGAGCTTTACCAACTACAAGGTGAACAGGCCCAACCGTGAAATCGATTTCGTCGGTCTGCGCAACTACGAACGTATCCTGACCGATAGTGACACATGGATGACGATGCAGGCCACGGCGCATTTCCTGATCTGGACCATCGTTCTGCAGGTTCTGATCGGCTTTGCACTGGCCTATTTGCTGAACATGAAATTCAAGGGCAATGATATGTGGACCACGATCATCGTGTTCCCCATGATGTTAAGCCCGGCCGTTGTAGGTAATTTCTGGACTTTCCTCTATCAGCCGCAAATCGGCCTGTTCAATTATGTAGTGACGTTTTTTACCGGTGGTGATCCATCCAGTTTTTCTATGATCGGCGATGTTCATTTGGCGCCTTGGGCCATTGTAATCGCCGATACCTGGATGTGGACGCCATTTGTGATGCTGATCTGTCTGGCGGGTCTGCGTTCAATCCCGGATTCGATCTATGAAGCCGCCGAATGTGACCGCGCCAGCAAGTGGCGGCAGTTCTGGACGATCACCATTCCGATGGCGCTGCCCTTCCTGATGCTGGCCGTGTTGTTCCGCGGCATCGAGAACTTCAAGATGTTCGACCTTGTGGTGCAGCTGACCGGCGGTGGTCCGGGCAATACGACCACGCTGACCTCGATCGACCTGAAACGCGAAGCGTTCGAGAAATGGCGCACCGGCTATTCCTCGGCCTATGCGGTCATCCTGTTCGTCACCGTCTTTGGGCTGGCTTCGATCTACGTCAAAGCCCTGAACAAGGTAAAAGAAAGATGAGCTTTTCTGTTACAGAGCCGTCCAACCGGACGAAGTGGGTCGCTGGTACCGCTGTGGTACTGTATGCGGTCATCACGATCCTGCCGCTGATGTGGATCATCGCCACCGGGTTTAAGTCGCCTGCCGACTCGATCTCTTATCCGCCCAAAATCCTATTCGAGCCGACGCTGGAAGGCTACGTCAACCTGTTCACGCAGCGCACGCGCCTGAATGAAGAAGACCTGGCTGCGCTGCCCCCGCCAGAGACATGGTATGATGAAATGGTTCGCGAACAGGGGCAGGTTATCACTGGCGCGTCGCGCTATGGCGAGCGTTTCATGAACTCGGTCATCATTGGGTTCGGCTCGACCTTTCTGTGTATGGTGCTGGGCACCGCTGCGGCCTATGCGTTCAGCCGGTTCCGGGTGCCACTCAAGGATGATTTGCTGTTCTTCATCCTGTCGACCCGGATGATGCCGCCGATTGCGGTGGCGATCCCAATTTTTCTGATGTTCCGGCAACTAGGGTTGAACGACACGCATCTGGGTATGATCCTGCTGTATACGGCCGTGAACCTCTCCCTGTCGGTCTGGTTGCTGAAAGGGTTCATCGACGAGATCCCGGTGGAATATGAAGAGGCCGCATTGATCGACGGATACACCCGCTTTCAGGCCTTCTACAAAGTGGTGCTGCCGCAGGCCGCGACGGGCATCGCCTCAACCGCGATTTTCTGCCTGATCTTTGCGTGGAACGAATACGCCTTTGCTGTTCTGCTGACCTCGGGCACCGCACAAACCGCACCGCCCTTCATCCCGACCATCATCGGTGTTGGCGGCAAGGACTGGCCCGCCGTGGCCGCCGGGGCGACGATCTTCTTAGTTCCGGTCATGGTCTTCACCATTCTTCTGCGCAAGCATCTGCTGCGCGGCATCACATTCGGAGCGGTACGCAAATGACAAGCTTTATCAATGGCCTGCTGCGGCTGCGCCGTGGCCCTTGGGAAATGGTGGCCTCCATCCTTATCGCGTTGGGTGTGATCATGCTGATGCAGCCCTTTGTGCTGGCCCTGTTCACCTATTCCTTCATTGTCACGCTGATTGGCACGGTGATGTTCATCATCGTCAGCCACTTCCCGGAGTAAGAACATGGCACAGATCAGAATCGAAAACGTGCGCAAGGAATTCGGGACGTTTACCGCCGTGCAGTCGTCGAGTTTCACCATCGAAGATGGCGAGTTCTTCATGCTGCTTGGCCCCTCGGGCTGCGGCAAGACCACGACGTTGCGTATGATGGCCGGGCTTGAGCTGCCCACCAGCGGCGAGATTTACATCGACGGTGAAGAGGTGGGTATGAAGCCTGCCAGCCAGCGCGATATCGCCTTTGTGTTCCAGATGTTCGCGCTCTACCCGCATATGAATGTCGGCAAGAACATCAGCTATCCCCTGCTGAGCCAAGGGATGCCCAAGGCGCAGGTCAAAAAGAAGGTGGACGAGGTCGCCCAGATTCTGGGGATCACCGATATTCTGAAGAAACCTGTTGGCGGGTTGTCAGGAGGCGACCGTCAGCGCGTCGCCTTGGGGCGCGCCATTGTGCGGGACCCCAAAGCGTTCTTCATGGACGAGCCGCTGGGTGCGCTGGATGCAGAATTTCGCGAGCATATGTCCGAAGAATTGCGTGCCTTGCATGACCGGATGGGGGCAACCACGGTTTACGTGACCCACGACCAGCTAGAGGCGATGCAGATGGGCGACAAGATCGTCGTCATGAACCACGGCGTTGTCGAACAATTTGGAGTGCCGCAAGATATCTATGACTGGCCCGCTACGATGTTCGTGGCCAGTTTCATCGGTTCACCTTCCATGAACTTCCTGAATTTTCATGGCATTGTTGGCAGCGGCACTCACTCGGTCGATCTGGGCGACAGTCAAATTCGCATCCCCGAACAGCATGGCGGCGCGCGTGGCGATCTGGCGCTTGGTGTGCGACCTGAACATGTGCATCTGGATGACAGTTCCAGCTATCGCGGCGAAGTGACGGCGACGGAATACCTTGGCACCACTCAGATCGTGACACTGAACACCCCGAATGGCGAGATCAAGGCGCGCATCCCATCCAGCGATCGCGTTCATGTGGGCGAAAAAACGGGCCTGCACTTTGATGAGCGTACAATCACGGTGTTCGAAACGGAAAAGGGCAGGGCATTGTTGTCCGCAGGAAACGAAGGAGTTCTGAACCATGGCTGAGGTTGAGCTTCGCAATGTGACAAAAAGCTTTGGCGACATGGTCGCTTTGGACAACATATCCATGACGATCCCGGATGGGGCTTTTGTCGTCCTTCTTGGGCCAACCGGGGCCGGCAAGACAACGACGCTGCGCATGGTGTCCGGGCTGGACAAGCCGGATGAGGGTGACGTCCTGATGAATGGCCAAACCCTGACCGGATTGACCCCGGCTCAGCGCAACGTCGCCATGGTGTTTCAGCAATACTCGCTGTACCCGCATCTGACAGTCTATGAAAATCTGGCCTTCCCGCTGCGGTCCCCTTTGCTGAAGACGCCCGAGGACGAGATTAGGATCAAAGTGCAGCGCGTCGCTGAGACATTGCAGATCGCGCACAAACTTGAAAACAAGGCGACCGCCTTGTCTGGCGGGGAAATGCAGCGTGTTTCGATTGGTCGTGCCTTGGTGCGAAATCCCGAAGTCTATCTGATGGACGAACCCCTCAGCTCATTGGATGCCAAGCTGCGCGCTGATCTGCGGGTTGAGCTGAAGAGCATTCAGGCGGATAGTGGCGCGACGCTACTGTATGTGACACACGATCAGGTCGAGGCGATGACCATGGCGACCCATGTGGGTGTTCTGGATAATGGAAAGCTGATCCAGTTTGGCACGCCGCGGGAAATCTACGAAGCCCCAGTCAGCATCTATGCGGCCAGCCGCCTTGGCCAGCCCCGGATCAACATTCTGCCTGCCGATATCTTTGGTCACGCCCCAAGCGGTGCCAAGTCCATCGGCCTGCGCCCAGAACAGATCGGACAGGGGGACGGGCAGGACAGTCTTGTTACGCGGGTCGAACATCTGGGCGATCAGACCAGATTACATCTGTCTTTCAGGGATCATGATCTGATTACTGTAACCGACGCACACACCTCGCTCAAAAGCGGCGATATCGTCAAGATCGCTCCGAACAACCCGTTTTTCTTCGACGCCGAAGGCGTCCGGATTCAGTAAAAGAGGCTGAAATGACCCATTTTATCAATAGAAAAGAAGACATCGTTGCAGAAGCCGTTGACGGCGTGATCGCAACATCGGGTGGTCGCCTTGCCCGGCTGGACGGTTATCCACATATCAGGGTGGTGGTGCGCACGGACTGGGACAAGTCGAAGGTTGCGCTGGTGTCTGGCGGGGGGTCGGGTCACGAGCCCGCGCACGCCGGGTTCGTTGGCGAAGGTATGTTGACCGCCGCGGTGTGTGGTGACGTATTTGCCTCACCTTCTGTCGACGCGGTTCTGGCCGGGATTTTGGCTGTGACCGGACCGGCAGGTTGCTTGCTTATCGTCAAGAACTACACCGGCGATCGCCTGAACTTTGGCCTTGCGGCTGAACGTGCGCGCGCCTTTGGACTCAATGTGAATATGGTCATCGTGGATGATGACGTCGCGCTGCCTGATCTGCCCCAGGCACGCGGTGTTGCGGGGACGCTGTTCGTGCATAAAATCGCCGGTGCATTGGCCGAGAATGGCGCTGACCTCGATGCGGTGGCAACCGCAGCCGAGCGCGTTATTGCTGGCACATCGTCCATCGGTATGTCGCTTGACACCTGTACGGTGCCCGGCGCACCGAAAGAAGATCGCATTCCAAGCGGTAAGGCTGAACTGGGCCTCGGTATCCATGGTGAGGCCGGGATTGATCAGGTTGAATACTCGGATGCTAAATCCGCCATTGCCATGATGGTTGAAAAGCTGGGTGCAAAGATGGACCCTGACCAGCGCTATGTTGCTTTGTTGAATAACCTTGGCGGGGCTTCCGTTCTGGAAATGTCTATTCTGGCGCATGAGCTCAAGCATTCGTCGATCGGGCAGCAGATTAGCCATATCGTTGGACCTGCGGCGTTGATGACTTCTCTTGAAATGCGCGGATTTTCGATCTCGGTCTATCCTGCGCCGACCGAGGATCTGATGGCATTGCAGGCCAAAACGCACCTGAGCGCATGGCCCGGTGTAAACGCATTGGTCGACGTTCCCGTGCTTGAACTGCCCGATGGCCTGAAGCCAATTAAGCCTCTGGCCTCAGATCATGCCGAGACGCGTTCGTTCCTGATAAGATGCTGCGAGATATTGATAGCGGCCGAGGCTGACCTGAACGCGCTGGATGCCAAGTCCGGCGATGGTGACACAGGCTCGACGCTTGCAGGCGCGGCACGTGCCCTGATCGCAGCGATGGACAAGCTGCCTTTGGCGGATCACACGCAACTGTACCGCGCAATCGGCCAAGAGCTGAGTCAGACTATGGGCGGGTCTTCAGGCGTTTTGCTCGCCATTTTCTTTGCGGCGGCGGGGGATGCGGTATCAAGTGGTGAAACGATGCAGAAGGCGTTGCACGTTGGTTTGAAGCGGATGCAGGATATTGGCGGTGCTCAACCCGGTGACCGGACAATGATTGATGCATTGAAACCGGCTCTGGACAAGCTGGAAGGCGGATTGCCCGATGCAGCAGTTGCCGCGCGAGCTGGGGCTGACAAAACGGCAACGATGTTGCGGGCCCGAGCTGGTCGCGCATCATATATCAACGCAGAACAACTGCGGGGACATGTCGATCCTGGTGCCGAAGCTGTCGCGCGGCTTTTTGAACGATTGGCCAGCTAACTACGACCGCAAGCGGTCGCAGGGCGCCACCTTGGCCTTGCGACCGCGCCTCAGGGTTGCGCGACGTTGATGGATGTGCCGAGTTCGCGCGCCTTCTGCATCATACCGTCCGGCAACGGTGCATCGGTGAAAAGGATATCGGTATCGGCAAGATTCCCAATCCGCCCAGGGGCTGACCGCAGCATTTTTGAGCTATCGGCAACCACAAAAGTCGACTTTGACTGTCGTATGATGGACTTCGTCGCGCGCACTTCCTGAAAATCGAAATCCAGCAGATCCAAGTCTGCGTCAATTCCGGCGCAGCTTATGATTGAATGGTCGAATTTGAACAAATCCACAACCTGTGTTGTCAGGTTGCCAAGTAGACCACCGTCTGTGCGCCGCAACGAACCACCTGCGACAACAATTTCGATATCCGGGTTCACCGCAAGGATATTGGCGGTGTTCAGGCTGTTGGTGACAACCAACAGGTCTTTGTGGGCCAGCAACTCATGGGCAACAGCTTCGGTGGTGGTTCCGATGTTTATGAAAACGGTTGCGCCGTTTGGAATGCTGCCGGCGCATTCTCGGCCAATTCTTGCCTTGCCTTCAGTATTTCGGCTGCGGCGCTGCACATAGTCGAGATTTCCCGCCCCCGAAGACACGACAGCGCCCCCGTGAACGCGTTCCAGTTGGCCGGTATCAGATAGCTGCGCAAGGTCTCGGCGGATGGTCTGCTCGGCGACCCCAAAGCGTCGGGCAAGATCTTCGACCCGGATCGTTCCTTCGATTTGAGCGATGTGCAGAATCTCAGATTTTCTGTTCTTGCCGAGCATGTTTTGATCCTTTGCGCTCAAAAATAGATGTGCGGTTTTTGTGTGGTTTTCAAGATAATTCGAAATTATCGAACATAATTGCCAAAAAAGAACGCCTGAATGCGCGAAAATGTTGACTTTTGGCTTGAATGATGATTGTTAGCGATAACAAATGAAAATGGTTCAGGGGCAAGGTCCGAATGATCCGAAACAGAAACATCAAAGTTGTGGCGACGCTTGGTCCAGCCTCAAGCAGCTATGAAACCATCCGTGCCCTAAAAACCGAAGGGGCGGATGTGTTCCGCCTCAACATGAGCCACGGACGGCACGATGATATCGCCCGGTTGCATGCCACGATCCGCAAGGTTGAGGCGGATATGAACGCGCCCATTTGTATTCTGGCAGACCTTCAGGGCCCCAAGCTGCGCTGCGGCCTGTTCGAAGGCGGTGGTGCGCTGTTGGTCGATGGGCAGAGCTTTCGGTTTGATCTGGAGGGCACCGCGGGAAATCAAAATCGTGTTCAGTTGCCGCATCCGGAAATCTTCCGGGCTCTGACCCCGGGTGCAACGCTACTGGTCAATGACGGTCTCATTCGCATGTCTGTGATTGATTGCTCAGACCAACATGCCGAGTGTCGCGTTATGGTAGGCGGGCGTATTTCCGACCGCAAAGGCGTGAATGTCCCTGATGTCGTGCTTCCTTTGGCTGCGTTGTCCGACAAGGACCGGGCAGATCTTGAGTTTGTGTGCGAGCTTGGTGTCGAATGGCTTGCCTTGTCATTTGTGCAAAGGCCCGAAGACATCGAAGACGCGCGCAAACTGGCAAAAGGCCGGGCGCGTATTTTGAGCAAGATTGAAAAACCGGCGGCGGTAAACTGTTTTCCTGCAATTCTGGATGCGTCGGATGCGATCATGGTGGCGCGTGGCGACCTGGGTGTGGAACTGCCCATCCAAAAGGTTCCGGCAATCCAAAAGCAGCTGGTGCGGGGGTGCCGCGCGGCCGGGAAGCCTGTGATTGTCGCAACTCAGATGCTGGAAAGCATGACCGGCAGCCCTGTGCCCACCCGCGCTGAAGTGTCCGATGTCGCTTCGGCCATTTATGACGGTGCCGATGCGGTCATGTTGTCGGCAGAATCCGCAGCGGGACAATTTCCGGTCGATGCAGTTCAGATGATGAACGCTATAGCCGAGGAAACGGAACAGGATCCCGGTTACCTTGAAGCGATCGAAGCAGCACGCACCCCCTGCAAGAGCACGGTGTCCGAGGCGATTACATCTGCGGCTCGGGAAATCGCTGAGACGACCGCGCTGAAGACGATCTGTTGTTACACCATGTCCGGCTCGACGGCCACGTTGGCCGCACGGGAACGCCCGCGCGTGCCTATTCTGGCGCTGACCCCCGATCCGTCCGTCGCCAGAAGGCTGGGCCTGGTTTGGGGTCTATCCTGTGCTCCGGTCGATCCCGCCATCCGTTTCAAGGGCGCGGTAAAAGCGGCAGTCTGCGCCGCGCGGGATATGGGGCTGGCCGGTCAGGATGACCGC
This sequence comes from Ruegeria sp. HKCCA5491, assembly GCF_013034565.1. Lineage (NCBI taxonomy): Bacteria > Pseudomonadati > Pseudomonadota > Alphaproteobacteria > Rhodobacterales > Roseobacteraceae > Ruegeria > Ruegeria sp. HKCCA5491. The sequence continues at coordinate 1,190 of NZ_WQGG01000017.1, read as the reverse complement.
ATCGCGGTTACGGCGGGCATTCCTTTCAACACTGCAGGCACCACGAACATCCTGCGCGTCGTGTCGATGTCAGAATCCCTTGATGCGCAATCCGAAGCGGCATTCTAAATTTTTGGAGAAGTAAAATGACGGTAAAAGTAGCAATCAACGGGTTTGGTCGCATCGGTCGCAGTGTCCTAAGATCTTTGGTTGAGGCAGGGCGGAACGATGTCGCCGTGGTGGCCATCAATGATCTTGGTCCGATTGAGACGAACGCGCATTTGTTGAAATACGACAGCGTTCATGGGCGACTGGATACAGATATTCAGGTTGATGGAAACACTTTGCTTGTTGGTGGGCGCGAAATACGCGTCAGTGCAGAGCGCGACCCCGCAAAGCTGGCTTGGCAGGATGTCGACGTCGCACTTGAATGCACCGGTCTGTTTACAAAACGCGAAAGCGCCATTCAGCACGTGAGCAATGGGTCAAAGAAAGTTTTGATTTCCGCCCCGGCTTCGGGTGCTGACAAGACGATCGCTTATGGCGTGAACCACAAAAGTCTGACAGGCAACGAGATCGTTGTGTCGAATGCAAGTTGTACAACCAACTGCCTGTCTCCGGTTGCCAAGGTGCTGGACGACGCCTTTGGGATTGAAACCGGTTACATGACCACAGTGCATTCTTACACAGGTGATCAACCTACCCTGGATACGATGCACAAAGACCTCTACCGCGCCCGAGCGGCCGCGATGTCGATGATCCCGACCTCGACAGGAGCGGCCCGTGCTGTCGGTGAGGTTCTTCCCCAGCTCAAAGGGAAATTGGACGGTTCTGCCATCCGGGTGCCGACACCGAATGTTTCGGCTGTCGATTTTTGCTTTATGCCGAAACAAGACGTAACCGTGGATCAGATCAACGACGCAATTCGCGCCGCAGCAGACGGCGAAATGCGTGGGGTACTGGCGGTGACAGATGAGCCGTTGGTTTCCGCAGACTTCAATCACGACCCCCATTCGTCGATCTTTGCCACCCAGCAGACCCGTCTGACCGAGGGTGGAATGGTTCGGATTCTGAGCTGGTACGACAATGAATGGGGTTTCTCCAATCGAATGCTGGACACCGCCCGCGTGATGGCAACCAAAGTCTGAGGGCCACATAATGAGCACAATCATCGACATCCACGCCCGTGAAATTCTTGACAGTCGGGGCAA
>NZ_WQGG01000016.1:0-117603 GCF_013034565.1 Ruegeria sp. HKCCA5491 | reverse complement strand
AAACCCTCTCTTATCAAATCGACCTAAAATGTCCCATTGGCGCTGACGTCAGACAATCGTGGAACTGGCGTTTGTGACGCAGCAGATGGCCGACAATCGTATTCTTTGCATAATGACACCCGCCATCATCACGCACGTGAACGGATCGACAGGCCGAAACCCGACCCACCAGCACCAGCAGGAACTAAGCCGACAGATGCAGGCACTGGCCCGTGATCTGGGTCTGCGCACCAAGGATGGCATCGCCCTAGCTGCATCCGCGACCAAAGCACCATCGACCGCCGAAGCGGAGCCAGGAGCCGAGAACGTGACCAGCTTTGAAGCGTTCCTGAAGCAAGCCACCGGGGGGTAATGTGGTCCACCTACCATCGGACATCACCGAAACAGAAATGCGCCGTGCAAATGGCGGCAAGCCGCTGGACTGGCCGAATGATCCCCTGCATCGGATCGCCTATGCGCTTTGGCTGCGGTCGAACCTCAAGACCTTTGTGGAACAGGAACGGTTGAACCAAGCGTTCATGATGGGAAGCCACGGCAACCGAGACACCGCCATAAAGTACCAGCAAGCAATACGCACGCTGGTCAAGATCAACAGCATTCACGTCTATCACAATTGGCCGACCGGTCTGGAAGGCATCATCAAGCTGATCCAGACGGACCCTGACGACTGGCCAGCCACGCCGAAGCAATACGGATTGATATGACCAAGCGCACACGCAAACGACCGCCTAAGAGGTTCCGCAATGACAACACACCGCGATGCAATGTTGGCGGCAAGAGCAAGCAGGACGAAGCTAAGACAAGTCGACGAGGGTTTTTCAGCCTAGTCTAATTTTACCAATAGATTTCGTATGATGGCATCAGCAAACTCTGCTAGTCTGAATTGAGTTTCCTGTGCCACAGGGCTGGAGTTATTTCGGTTTACCGTCGGCGAAGGAGCAGTGCATAGATAGTGAGCCTAGGTCGCCCAGAAATTCAACTAATGCCGTGATCGAAACTTGCCTCGCTGTCCCATTAAACTCTACTTAACTCTAAGAAAGACGGCACAAAAATCTAAAATACAAGTGGTGAAAATGCGAAACAACCTAAGAGGCACTTTTGAAAGCCTGACTTGGTCTGGTCGGCGAAACAACCCACGATCAGGTCCGGGCTCGATCCTGAGAGCCACCGCTCCTTTACGCGAGGCACTTCCTCGTATTTTCGACAAACTAGAAGTAAAAACTTTTCTAGACGCACCGTGTGGCGACTGGAATTGGATGCAAAATGTAGATTTAGAAGGCCTTCATTACATTGGTGGTGACATCTCGCTAGAAGTCCTAGAAGATGTTAAACAAAAGCACGAGTCTTCGGCGCTAGAGTTCATTCATTTGGATAAAACCTCAGATTCCCTGCCAAAAGCAGATTTAATGCTGTGTAGAGATTGTTTGTTTCATTTGAAGTGGTGGCTGAGATGGGCTTTTTTTGAAAACTTTGTCGACAGCGATATTCCGTATCTACTTATGACAATGCATTTCGTTTCTAAAAACCCGCGATTGAACAGGAATGGTGGCTACAAGCGATTTAACCCGTGCGTAGCGCCGTTTAACCTTTGTCAGCCAATTCAAACTATCAGCGAGACTGGGGAAATCAACTTAGACCCTGAGTTTATGGCGACGAATAAAGGTAAGAATCAACGAGCCTTGGGCTTATGGTCACGAGAGCAGATCAAACAGGCGCTTGTGAGCCGAAAATCTTAGTTAAAATAGAAGAAGGTAACTTCAACCGTAATCTGGTTGGCAAACTGAAGCAATGTGGTGTGTTGCAACCCGATACGACAAGTGTCTAAGGTATTCCTGTCAATCGTATCTCTCACCGCACCGTCATCTGCTGGCTTTGAACCCAAACAAGTCCAGAACCCGGTTAACTTAGTTTGACAAAGCGCGGCATCGGATTCCAAGCGCCACACAAATACTCATTGAGCTCTGGGGACTGAACTATTCGTCTGCCTGCATTCGGCAAGAATGTCAGCTCGCCCAAATAGTATTGATTGCCAGTAATATATAGGTCCACGCGACAGTACTGATATTTGGAGCCGATCGCTCTCGCTAGTTCTTTTGCCGTGTCTGCACCTTCCGGCAACGGAACTTCATGCAAGTTTCTACGCAAAAAATTGTAAGGGAGATAGTTCAAGTCAGAATCATATACCGGATTGTGCCGCTCGTTTGTGCCTAGTCCAACGTCCATCTGCAATAAGACAGGTTCCCCGTTTATTACATGAAATCTGAAATCGGTTAGCGGCTCAATACCTCCGTCATTTAGGTCTCGCTCGATAAATGCTCGCCTGTCAATTAAATGATACCACCATTGAGAAGAGTACTTGCCGTGGTCAGTCGCCATCCATTTGTCTACGAGGGCTTGAGCTTCCGCTTTCGTAGAGTCATCGCATGGCAGTTCTAGACGAAGATTCATGGCGCTGCCATGATTTGCTTTTAAGAAGTACCTACCCGGCTCGATTCCATCGAAGTTAAGCTTTTCGTCGGGAGCCCACTCCCTTAGTACTGGAGCAGTACCAACCTTTTGAACTAGAGAGCTTGGAATGTGTTTTCCAACACTGAGTTTATCTGCAGGGTTAGTCAGTGGCATAGGCATAAGAAGCGAATGGAGAATGTTCATCGCTCCGAAGTCTTTCGCTGAAAGGAAATCCGGATATTCCCCGCGCTTACGAAGGTAACCTGCGATCCCCCGTCGAATGTGGCGAGCCCAACGTGCTCTGTTTAAGCTTGTACTTGCAATTCTGAATTTCTGCTTCGACACAGAGTCGAGTGTGGAATCAAGATTTTCATCGTACCACGCCTTGAAGTCTTCAAGATATTCAGGGAGATAGCTTAGGTATCGGTCGCCTATTTGTTTGCGGGAGCGTCTGTTGTAGAAGTGCTGCTCGACAAATGGCCGCAACGGGCGTCTCCCTAATTTCTATTTGTAGGCTTTGCGAAGCTTGATTACCTAGAGACCTCGAACTATTCAAGTTTCCAGAAAAAAAATCTAAGTAGAAACCGCAGCTATGCGTGACGGATTCTTTCTGGCAACGAAAGTTGTTCTGTGGAGCAATCGCTTTTCCCGGATGTCTATGTTTTTCCCATTTTTGTTGCGTTTATTTTTGACGGGTTGTTCTCGAAGTCATTATTGGTTGATGTTCAGAATACGTATGATCGAATGGTCACCCCAGCAAACGAACTTGCAACTGTCTAACTGACAATAGGGCATCATAGACAGAGACCAAACTTACTGCCACCAATCGTTCTGAAATCTCGATTTTTGGTTTTCTTTTGAAGTTCATATGTTTTGACGAACGGTTCTTTATCTTAGTGGGGCTATATGGTCATGTTGGCGAGAAACAAAGCGAAACCGATGTTGGATATTCCCGAGCTTTCAAAGAAACCGTCGAAGGACGGAAAAAATATATTTTTCTTCTAGGACCAGCCAGAACTCTTGTCAGAGATATATGCAGAAAACGTCGTTCAGATCGCGAGAGCAAATCCTGATTGGGCAACTGTGCTGGTCGGTGACAAGGTGGTGCTTGAGTTGTTGTCACAAACGCGGCCCATAATCGCGGAAGTATACCAGGACATTAGAATTCCAGCGTGTCGGTCAGACATTGGACGGCAACTGCTTCTTGAAGTCTATGGGGGCTGGTATTTAGATGTGGACATTAAATGTGAAGGACCGCTTGTTAACTTTAGTCTAGATCGCCCGATTGCAGTGTTTAGGGACGATAGGTTTCAGCTTGCGAAGCAATCCAGATTAACGAATAGTTTGCTTTTTATCCCGAAGGGTCATCCGTTGCCTAGTCTAATTCTGGACAAGGTTGAGCACCATATTGCTAACCGAAAGTACCTTTTCGATACACTTTCTTTCGCCGGTCCAAAACTTCTGTCATCAATTGCTTTGAAGCAGCCCGAAGGAAGCATTGACAGATTGAAAGCGACTGAATGGTTGAATGCAGAAGGCACGTTTTTTCAGGAGCTATCTTCCAACACGTCTTTTTCTTGGCGAATTCAGCAGCCCTTTGGGATCCTTCCTGTTGACGAGCCAAACTGGAGCAATTTTCCAAAAAAGCTGCGATGGAATCATGCACACTCTTTGAGGGAATATCTAGTGTCGCATGACCTTTCACACCTGGTTATGAAGATAGCCGAAGCCCGTCCAGATTATATGGAGAATAGAATTTTCGTTAAAATGATGGACGAATTCAGGTCCACAGGAAAACTAGGTTCTGGACTTTTTGAGGTTCAAAGTCAGTAGATGACGTTTGCGGCGATACTAGGTGCGCTGCGGTATTCATGCAGCGACTCTAGTCGGCGGCGTAGATCATACGGAATTGTTCGTGGCCACTTGCGCATGAATTTGTTCTACTATTGTTCTCATCGCTGTCAACGTAAGTTTGACACTGGGCGGGTGAGTCGTCCGTAAAACTAGCCCATATTGTCCATATTGCGGACTATACCGCACCCCGAACGCACCCCGAGGGGCGCACTCCCGACAAAGACGAGTCGATACAGACCTTAAAATATGATTTTTATGAAGATTTTGGTGGAGCCTAGGGGAGTCGAACCCCTGACCTCTTGCATGCCATGCAAGCGCTCTCCCAACTGAGCTAAGGCCCCATACAAGTACTGCCGAAGCAGTGGACGGACGTTTATGAGACAGTGGCGGTTAGCGCAAGTCCAAAAACAGGCTGAGTGACCAAAAACTTTCAGCCCGCCGTCCGGGACGGTTCGAGGCGGCGCGGGGCCGCCTCTGACCGGAATTAGTTTTCGTCCTCGGACGACATGTCAGTGATGTCGTCCAGCGAGACGTTATCATTGTCGTCGTCATCATCGTCCAGCAGATCGTCTTCCAGTTCAACGTCGACGTTGTCGTCATCATCCAGAACAATATCTTCATCCGACGCGTTCTCACGCGCTTTGGCCGATGCTGCGTCTTCCGCATCTGCGGCGATCATCCGGCTTTTGCCGGTTTCAAGCTCCACGATCTCGCCGGTATAGGGGCTAACGATCGGGTCCTTGTTCAGGTCATAAAACCGCTTACCGGTTGTCGGGCAAACGCGCTTTACACCCCATTCTTCCTTGGGCATGTCAATTCCCCTTGATATCAGGTGAGTCGTATCGACGATTCAGGTCACGTGCCACATGCGGCGGGTACTGTCAAAGCCTTTGAGCAGGAGAAACAGGCATATGGGAGATCACGCACTGCCCGGGACGCCTCCGGTGCCGCTGACATTGCGCAAGTCAGCACGGGCGCGACGGATCAGCCTGCGAATTTCCCAATTGGACGGGCGCGTTACACTGACTTACCCGCAAGGCGTACCAGAGGCCGAGGCGCTGAACTTTGCACGTATGAAAGAAGACTGGATCCGGCAACATCTTGAGGACAGACCGGAGCTGTCGGTTGTCCAGTTTGGTCAAAGTATCCCGGTCGAGGGCGTCGCACGGCGAATCGTTCCCGCCAGCGGACGTCGTGTGCAGATGGGCACTGATGAAATCGCAGTCCCAAAGGGCGCCGAGGCGCGACGTTTGGGCAGATTTCTCAAGGAACTGGCGCGGGATCGTCTTACCGGGGCGTGCGATGACTATGCGGCCATGTTGGGACGTCCGTATTCCAGCCTGACGATCCGGGATACGCGGTCCCGCTGGGGGTCGTGCAGTTCGACAGGTGGTTTGATGTTTTCTTGGCGGTTGATATTGGCCCCGTCCGATATCCTGCATTACGTCGCGGCGCATGAGGTTGCGCATTTGGCAGAAATGAACCACTCGCCCGCGTTTTGGGCGCAGGTTGAGCGCATTTTCGGGGACTACAAAGACCAAAGGCGGTGGCTGCGCGACAACGGGGCGCAGCTTCATCAGTATAGATTCGATACTGCCATGAGTTGACCGCAGGTCAGTTTGTGATCACATGGGGGCATGTTAAGCGCTCGTCCTTCAGAAACCCAAACAGCAACACATGACCGGGTTTACCGTGCCCTGCGCGCCCGTATCATGCACGGTGAGATTTCGCCGGGTCAGGCCCTGACTTTGCGCGGGATCGGCAAAGAGTTTGGTGTTTCGATGACCCCGGCGCGCGAAGCGGTGCGGCGTCTGGCAGCCGAAGGCGCGCTGTTTCTGTCCTCATCCGGCCGTGTCTCGACGCCCGAGTTGACGAATGACCGGATCGAAGAGCTGGCGGCCCTGCGCGCCCTGCTTGAGGTTGAACTGGCAAGCCGCGCTTTGCCTCGGGCGCATATGGCTTTGATCGACCGGCTTCAAAGCATCAACATGAACGTGGCTGAAATGGTCACCAAACGCGATGCTGTCGGCTATATCCGGACCAATCTTGAGTTTCACCGGACCCTTTACCTGAGGGCGCAGGCACCCGCGATGCTGGCCATAGCCGAAACCGTCTGGCTGCAATTGGGACCGACGATGCGCGCTTTGTATGGTCGTTTGCGCCGGACCGAGCCGCCGCATTACCACAAGCTGATCATTGCCGCGCTCAAGGCCGGGGATGAACCCGGTTTGCGCCTCGCGGTGCGCTCGGATGTCACGCAGGGCCTGAGGATGCTGGTCAGCTAGGCGACTTGTCGCCGAGCGCCCTGCGTCTGCTCTGACCTGGTTCGTCGTTCTGGTTTAGGGCGCGGCTCTGTTGTACTCTGGACCAAATCACAACAAGAGCAGATTTCAGCCATGATCAATCGTCGAGTATTTTCTGTCGGCCTCGGGTCCGCCCTTTTGACTGCATGTTCCGCAGGGACGCAGTCCAATGCACCTGCATCGCGAATGCGGGCCGTTCCGAACTCGGGCTGGGATGCCTGGGTGGCCGGTTTCAAAGGCCGCGCGGCCGCGCAGGGCATTTCGCAATCCACAATCAATCGGGCCTTTCAGGGGGCGGGTTATTTGCCTGACGTGATCGAACGCGATCGCAATCAGGTTGAGTTCAAGCGCTCGCTCGAAGACTATCTGGCTATCGCCGCCTCGGATGAGCGGATTGAGACGGGTCAGCAGATGATGGTCCGCCACGCCGCGACGTTGTCCAAGATTGAAGCGCAATACGGTGTCGACAAAGAGGTTATCGTTGCGGTCTGGGGGCTTGAAAGCCGCTATGGTGCCCGCCGTGGTGATGTGCCCTTGATCTCGGCGACCTCGACACTGGCTTATGACGGGCGGCGGGGTGCATTCTTTGAAAAGCAATTGATTGCGGCCCTGCAGATCATTCAGGAGGGCGACACGACGCCCGACAAGATGACTGGAAGCTGGGCAGGCGCAATGGGCCACACCCAGTTCATTCCGACCTCGTACCTTGCCTATGCGGTGGATTTCACCGGCGATGGACGGCGTGATATCTGGTCTGATGACCCAACAGATTCACTTGCTTCTACAGCGGCATATCTGGCCCGCGCGGGATGGGTGCGCGGGCAGCCTTGGGGTGGCGAGGTTGGAACAGTCTCGGGCACGCCGGTCGCGGTTCTGCAGCCGCAAAAGCCGGGGCCGCGTATTGCTGTTTTCCGCAATTTTCAGGTGATCAAGCGGTATAATAATTCGGACAGCTATGCGATTGGCGTCGGGCACTTGTCCGACCGGATCGCTGGCGGTGCGCCGTTCCAGGCATCGTTCGGGCCGGATGCCGCGGGTTTGACGCTGGAAGATCGCAAGGAACTGCAACGCCGATTGACTGCCGCCGGGTATGATACGCAGGGCGCAGACGGTGTGATCGGGAATAACACGAAATCCGCCATCAGCGCCTATCAGGGCGCCAAGGGCCTGCCAGTGACGGGCGAACCCTCGGTGGCGCTGTTGCGGCAGTTGGGGGGCTAGGCGCGTTACGCGGCCAGCCCTTTGGAACCGATATCGAGGAATTTTTGACGGCGGTCGCGGATCAGAGCGGCCGCGTCTTTGCCGTCCAGCTCGTTCAGCATTGCGGCAATCGCTGCGCGAACCGAGTCAACCGCAGAGGCGCGATCACGATGAGCGCCACCTTTAGGTTCGGTGATGATACGGTCGCAGACGCCCAGTTTGTAAAGGTCTTGCGCGGTCAGGCGCAGGGCCTCTGCCGCTTCGCGCATCTTTTCCGAATCTTTCCACAGAATCGACGCGCAGCCTTCGGGCGAGATGACCGAGTAAACCGAATGCTCCAGCATCGCCACGCGGTTTGCCGTGGCAAACGCCACCGCCCCGCCCGAGCCGCCTTCGCCTATGATGACCGAAACCAAAGGTACGCCGATTTTCAGGCACATCTCGGTTGAGCGGGCGATCGCTTCGGACTGGCCGCGCTCTTCCGCGCCTTTGCCGGGGTAGGCCCCAGCCGTGTCGATAAGGGTGATGACCGGCAGCCCAAACCGCCCTGCCATTTCCATCAGTCGGACGGCTTTGCGGTATCCTTCGGGCCGGGCCATGCCGAAATTCCGTTCGATCCGCGACTTGGTGTCCGAGCCTTTTTCGTGCCCGATCACCATGACCGGCTGGTCGTTGAAGCGCGCTAGACCACCTATCACGGCCAGATCGTCGGCAAAGTTTCTGTCCCCGGCCAGCGGAGTGAATTCGGTGAACAGTTCCTTGACGTAGTCCTGACAATGTGGGCGTTCAGGGTGCCGTGCCACCTGACATTTGCGCCACGGGGTCAGATCCGCGTAAAGCTCGTCCAGCAGCTTGGCGGCCTTGGCGTCCAGTGCGGCGGCTTCTTCGGCCACGTCCATCTCTTCGTTGGCGCGGGCCAGCGCGCGCAATTCCTCGGCCTTGCCTTCAATCTCGGCCAGGGGTTTTTCGAAATCCAGATACTGGGTCATGACGCCTCTCAACGCGGAATTTCCCTGCTATATGACCTGACGTCGCGCCGGATGCAACTCGGGCAATGCGATCGGCCTTTGTTGCCGTCAGATTTCTTCGCCAAGAAGCCGGTTACGCTGGCCATAGAACGGGGTACAGCGAAGCCACCAACAATATCGCCATGGTCCAGTTGAACACCGACAAGCGTTTCGGGTTGGTTAACACGCGTGCCATCTGTTGCCCCAGAACCGTCCACGTACTGACCGAGGGCAGGTTCACCGCGCCAAAGACCAACGCAACGACAACGATGGCGTTCAGAGTCTGCTCGGGCGTGTAGGCGGTTGTGGCGGTCAGGGCCATGACCCATGCCTTAGGGTTGACCCATTGAAAAGCTGCGGCCTGTAAAAAGGTCATCGGCGTGCCCGAGGTCGCCCCCGCCTTGGCCGGCGCTGCATGGGCGACCTTCCAGGCAAGAAACAGCAGATAAAGGACCGAGGCGGTTTTCAGGATCGTATAGCTGATTGGGAACCGATCAAAGACCTGCACCAATCCGGCCCCGACAAGCAGAACCATCACCGTAAAGCCCAATCCGATCCCCAACATGTGCGGGACTGTCCGGCGAAAGCCAAAGTTCGCACCCGATGCCATCAGCATCAGGTTGTTTGGTCCCGGTGTAATGGACGAAACAAAGGCAAACGTGATCAGGGCCAGAAGAATCTCATAAGTCATGAAGGGGATAATTGCTGCGTATTGGGCAAATGAAATTGCGTTTTTATGCGTGATTGTCATAGTTTTGCAATCAATGACCAAGATAGATCAAATAAATCAGCAAATATTGCACGAGCTTTCGCGTAATGGACGGATCAGCAATCTGGATCTGGCCGAACGTGTCGGGCTTTCCCCGTCTGCCTGCCTGCGCCGAGTGCAAGAGTTGGAGCGTTCAGGGGTGATCGCCGGATATCGCGCGGTGCTGAATCCGGCGGCGGTTGGAGTGGGGTTCGTGGCTTATATCGGCGTGGGGCTGGGTGAACATACCAAAGCCGCGCAAGAAGGGTTCGAGCGCGCCCTTCAGCGTGCCCCCGAAGTGGTTGAGTGTCACAACATCACTGGCACCATAGAATACCTGCTGCGCGTCGAATGCGCAGACCTTCCGGCATATAAGACCTTTCATACGGATGTGCTGGGAACGCTGCCCCATGTCACGTCGATTACGTCTTATGTCGTCATGGATTCGCCCAAAGATATGCGTGCTTAGCCTTGCGATTGTGATGTTTAACCGTCTTGCGGGGTTAATTTTCACACCCTAGTGTCAGTTAATGACCTAATTTGACGGGGAACATACCCCGCGGGATGACTCTCAGGGAGGAGAAAATGAAACTCTTCAGAACAGGGGCGCTCGTCGCAGTATTCGCGATGATTGCCGGTGCGGCCATGACAGCGCCGCTCAAGCTGCAACCTGCCAGCCCCCAGCCCAGTCCAAAAGCGGGGCTTAACGTGAAATATGCATGGGAGGGTAATCCTCCACGCAAGATCCAAAACCTGTCCAAGGTTGATTTTCTGCTGAAAAAGGCCAAGCCGGGTCAGCCGTTGCGCGGGTTGGACTACCGCGATACGTCAGAAGGCGACCCGGTGCTGACGTTCAACGAAGCGTTCAACGTCGCGGCTGAGATCACCGGGTATATCAAGTTCAACGCGCCCGGTGTCTACGAGCTTGAGACATGGTCCAATGACGGGATCGACGCTTGGGTCGGCGGGCAGCAGATCGGGTATTTCAATGGTCGTCAGGGTTGCGATGCAAACCAGAGGACCGAGGTCGAAGTCCCGCAGCCTGGATGGTACCCCCTGAAGATCAAGTATTTTCAGAAATACGGAACGTCTTGCCTGATGATGAAATGGGGCAAGAAAGGCGAGCGGTTCACCTGGACCCCCAACGACGTCTTTGGCCGTTAAGAAAAAGGCGCCCTTCGGGCAAGGCCTTGTAGCTAAATGTTGACGATATCCCACCCAGCGGCAAGCCTGCTGGGTGTTTTCGTTGAATATTAAGGGGATGTTGTTTGCCTAACTTGTCGGACCTCTCGCAAAAAGCTGCGAGGCAGGAGCGATATCGCCTACCTCGGCTTGTTGGCGGCTATTCAGTCAATTTTTGTCGCAACCCAGTTTGCGAAATGTTCGGCGTTCTACCCGACCGCAGGGATGGTCGAGGTCGACGCTCCCAACCAGGTTCGAACATCGGACGAGGCCGCGTAATCGGTTCTGGTGATGAGCGAACCTTTGTTTGCCCCGCTTGCGACCGATCCAGCATCGTAAAATCCAACAAGGCTATTTTCGAAGAGTATGCGAGACTGTCTCGACTGCATAGGAGAACAAAACGTGAAAGTTGTCCAAGTGTTGCGTGTATCAATCATGGGGCGACAATTTCACTTATGCCTAGCCGCTACAGAAAGTTTGGCAAGACCGCAAAGGGCGACCCGAGGTTTCAATGTAAAGCTTGCAAGAAAACCTTCTCTTTGGGTAAGTCAAGCAGACGTCATTTCCGCAACGATCTGAATGGGAAAGTTCTGAGGAGTATTGTTAATGGAATGACGATCTCTGCGATTTGCCGGACACTGGATGTCTAGCCGGCAGAAGTTTACCGCAAGATCGACTTTATTCATGTGCAGTGCCAAGCCTTTGCTGCCGAACGAGAAAGGCTGTTACCAAGTGCCATTGCGGGTCAATCACCCTACTTCGCCACTGATACGCAAATTCTTCAGGTAAATTGGCCGGACAGGGGAGTTCGAAAGGCTGTTGAAGTTCGCCATATCTGCACTGTCGCGCGTGACAGTAATTACGTGGTCGCCTCTACAACAGATGTAGATCCCGACGTTCAGCCAGCGGCAATTGAAAAGGTCATGGAAATTGTAGGTGACCTAGAAAAGCCCCGCTCAATGAGAGAAAATGCGAGGGTCTGGTTTGCGACCGAATACTTAAAAAATCTGCGTGATAAGCATGATGCTTTGAACAAGTCCCGAGGCGGGACGGAGAAGGGAGCCTTCACGGCATCCGAGGAAGATGTGAAGCTTCTGGAGAAAGCAGCAAGGGTAAGACAGGACGCAGCTGAATTCGCCCATATCATGCTGGTCAAGAAAAAGCTGGGGAGCAAGTATGCAAAGTTGAATTTTTCAACTGACCGTGATGCTGGCCTTTCTGCTGCATACGCAGCTGTATTTGCAAATGAAGTAAAGGCCAAGCGTGTCAGAATTGCGGATATCGCAATTACGAAATATCTGGTTACGGACCAGCGAAAGGCGTTGGTCGCAGAAGGAAACAAGGAATACAGCAGACTTCAGAGAGCTCTTGATCGCTCAAACGTCGTTCTGGGTACAGGCGATCCGGTGTCACCCAGGAAGCAAGACGGTGTCATGGAAGTTTTAGTGCGCTCCTTATTGCAGCAACGCCCGCCAGAGGACTATCTGCACGAATTGATGAATTATTTCGGCGAACGAGAAAGCAGGGATGAGGGGCTGCTATATCCGTTCCATTTCATCAATGAACCTGAGAAGCGCGTAATCTTCAAAACGAACCCAAATGACTTGAACTATACTCAAATTGCCCAGTTCGCTGTGAGGTCCGGGACTCATCCCGTTGATATGTATCATGCGCGGGCCAGAACGAAGATCATGGGTTTTGAACGCGGTCTGGTATCTTCTGGACGCGGTCGGCTCTGGTACTATAAGCAATATTACAACCCCGTCATGGTTTCGAAAATGGTCGATATTCTGAGGTTTGCCCACAACTATACGAACCTGATGAACAAAGCTAAGGATACACCAGCCATGAAGATTGGGCTCGCCAAGGGTTTTGTTTATGAGCGAGACCTATTTGCGTTTTAACACGTCAAGCGACCCAGTGTTCTAAGTAGCGAAATGCCAAAAACTTCGATTGGGTTATCGCGACTGGTATCCACAAACTGACCGCCCTGATGGCTTTCAACTGTTTACAGAACTCTGAAACGGCACCAGAGCTGACCTTCGCTGCACGGTCCACGAATTGGAAAGACGCGGACAAAGTTGCCATAGGCTCAATGGTTGTTGAGGACCGGTCTCAGCCCGAAGCGGACCTTCGCAACCAAGCTTTGCTAACTCCGAAATACACAACGAAACGGCCAGTTGCAGAGGTTGTATCGGCGGTGGCAACCAACCATTCATGTCGTCGACTAACCTGTTCAACGTCGCACTACAACTTCTCCGAACTGATCCCACGAGGACCTAATCTTCGAAGCGTTCATTTGGCTCGACCACATTTACTTGCTTCGGAACTTGGTCGGTGTCATTCCGGTCTGACCTCGGAAAAAGCGAGTGAAATGAGACTTGTCGGAATAGCCGAGCATCAGACCAATCTCTGCAATTGTCATATTATCATCTGTGAGGTGCTCCTTGGCGACATCGATACGCAGCCGTTTGATTTCGCGCGGTAGCGTTGTGCCTTGTTTTTGAAGCGCTTTCAGAAACCGTTCCGGTTGTATTCCCAGCATTCCAGCCACCATCTCTGGTCCCAAATCGGTTTCATCCAGTTTGTCGCGTAAGACAGATCGCAAAGCTGCCACCACGGTTACTTCTTCATCTTGTCGAAGTGATGCTATGGGCTTGGCAGAACCCTCAGAGACGTGGTGCAAAAACAACCATTCCACAGGAAAACTAATTTGCATTCCGGGATCAGTCCCAAGGCCAACCTCGATCCCTTTGTAGTCGATAGGCAGCCCATTGATGTATCTGCTTTCCCATCGCACACGGGAAGAGTCCCAGGACTCTCCGACGACGGTCTGCAATAGGCGTACATAGATTGCGGCACCAAAACCGGTCACCTGAATGGGTGGGACGGTTGGTTCCTGTTGCCTCTCGATACGATAAGTCGCTTTGTCTGCTTCAATGACAAGGCTGTGCCGCACAGAATTGGACTCCTGCGGCACGAGCTCAACAAAGCGGGTAAAAAACTCGAACAGCGTTTTTGTAGATTGCAAGGCTTGAGCGAAGGGCGGCCATCCTTGTAGGTCAAACGCTTCCCCTACATTCAGTCCTAGGTATCGATCCCCTGATACTTCTGAGAAAGCATTTACCAAGCCGTAAACCAACTCGGAGTGAACGAACACGGATGGGTTAGTCATCAGTTCAGCTTTCAAGCCGACCTGATCCAATGCTGGTTGCGGGTTGATCTTACGTTCGGTGAGATATTGCAGAAAGGGAGCGGCTAAAGAGAGGCGAACAAAGCCCTCGCTACGCTCTCGGGAGGTGGAGTTGAAAGGCAAGCTCATAACCCTTGTTGGATTAGCTTTAAGAAGTGGCCATTTTTGCAGTCACATTCGTACATCCTAATTCAAAAGGGGCAACCGAGCCAATGAATTCCAGACTATAGTTGGCAAAACATGAATATGAAGGGAGTACTTATGTCCGGCTTACGAATGTCTCTTTGCTCGACGGCAATTGTCGCGGCAGTTCTTTCTTTTTCGGCGACCGCGCAGGCTCAGGATCAAGAAGAACCCCAAACGCTGTTTACCAACGTGCATGTCTTCGACGGTGTGAATGAGCAACGCATTGAAAATGCCAGTGTTCTGGTCGAGGGCAATCTGATCAAGTCCGTCTCAACCGATGCCATTGATGCGCCGAGCGCGACGGTTATCGACGGCGGTGGGCGCACTCTGACACCGGGCTTTATAGAGAATCACGCGCACCTGATGCTCATGGGGCCATCGATTGCCGAGATGGAAACCAACTCGACCTGGGAGGATTTCGCCATCCACGGGACCCGGATGGCCGAAATGTACCTGATGCAGGGCTTCACGACCGTTCGCGATGCCGGGGGCGCTGGCGGCGGGCTGCGGCGCGCAATTGACGCCGGCCAGATCGTCGGCCCCCGCTTTTATCCTTCCGGGGCATTTCTCGGAACACGTGGTGGTCACGCCGATTTCGCATCCTTCACATCTCCGCCGGGTGGGGTGACCAACTTTGGGACTCTGAATATGGCCCAACAGGTCAACGGTGTTGACGAAATTTACATGTATGGCCGCAACAACCTGCGCATGGGTGCCACGCAATTGAAGTTCATGCAATCAGGTGGGGTGATTTCGGCATTCGATCCATGGCAGTTGCTCGCCGGTTCGAAAGAAGAGATCGAGGCCGCTGTTCAGGTTGCCAACGAGTACGGCACCTATGTCATGGCACATTCCTACCGCAAAGAAGCGATCATCAATGCCCTGAATGCAGGGGTCAGAACCATTGAACACGGATTTCACTTTGACTGCGAGATTTCTGCTTTGATGAAAGAAAAAGGAGCGTACATCACGACGAACATCACAGCATTTGATCCAGGCCTACTTGATGTTCCTTCCGTGAAAAACAACCCCAACAGTTTGAGGAAGGCCAAATCGGCCTCGGCGACCTTCGAAGCCTACATTCCAAGTATGAAGGAATGCCCGGCGCCGCGCGGTTTCCAAACCGATTGCGTCGGCTCGGTCGAAGCGTGCAACATCCAGATCGCCTACGAGAAACATCTGAATAACCATTTCTTCGGCCCCTATGCGTCGATGGTAACCCTAACTTCGGTAGGTGGCGAGATCGCGGCACTTAGCGGTGATTTCATGAACCCCTATCCGGAAGGCAAACTGGGTGTGATCGAAGAAGGCGCCTATGCCGACATCCTGCTGATAGACGGCAACCCCCTCGAAGACTTCTCTGTCGTTGGAACAGGCGATCAGTGGTTCGGTGCGGACCCGAGGCCGGACAGCCCGGAAACAATCCGCCTGATCATGAAGGACGGTGTGATCTACAAAAACACACTGGATTGACCAGATAAAGCAGCCGGAGAGCATTCATGCGAAATTGGTTTTGCTCCGCAGTATTTGCAGGGTTGGTTTTGTGCGGTTATGATGCTGCGGCGACGCCTGGAACCGCGTTGGACTGGGCAGATCTGCCAGATCCGTCTGCGCAGGTCTTTGATGACCCCTATCGTGAACTCAGCCCCGAACAGTTCGACGATGTTCTTTTCGTTGTGCGTATACGCGGCAGGTTGCAGCAGGAGGTTGGCAGCGCCGAAGAACGGCAGAAATGGCAATTGCTTTTAGCAGAGACCGAAGACGCCTTGGTGTCAGACGGAATTGACGTCGACTGGTTACTCGATCAGCGCGAGGTTGTGACTGAACGTCGAAGAAAGGCTGGAACGAGCGGAAACCCGCAATTCGACGGCAGAACAATCACACTCGCGGGCTTTGCCATTCCTGCTCCAAGCGATCCGGACGGTCGACCTGTGGCGTATTTGGTGCCAGAAAGAGGGATGTGCAGCCACGTGCCTCCACCTCCGCCTAACCAGATGATCCGTGTGCGGTTGAACGGGGACTGGGCGCCTAGCTATTTCCACGAACCCGTTCGGCTGACAGGCACGCTGACTATCGATCCTTCCGTTCACAATATGATGGTTGTGGATGGCCTCATGCCTATGAATGCGACTTTCCAGCTAGAGGCGGAACGTGTCGAAACTCTGGAAACCGAGGCAGACAGGTTGGAATGGAAGCAGCGTGCTGCTGATCGCATCCGCGCGGCAGGAAATCGCAAGACCGGTGGGGCACAGGCGTCAAAATGATAAGACTTCTGGTTGCCGCATTGAGCCTTGCATTTGCTGGCGCAGCGTCGGCTCAGGGACTATCCGGGCCATCTTCAGTCGAAGCCGATCTTGCGCCCGGAGACGGGCTCACCGATCCGCAATATCGTTCCGATTTTCCACGCAACATCGCACCGGGTTGGTTTCAGTGGAAAGACCGACTGGCTGAGGGTGGTTTTCGGTTCAACATTGACTACCTGGCATTGGGCCAAACCACGGATGCTGATCTGGGAACCGGCGAAGCAGCCAGCGGAATTGCGCGGTTCTACGGCAGTTGGCAGGCAACTGAACGGGGGTCTCTGACATTCAAGATCGAAGACAGGCACAGTTATACTGACGTTGCTCCGCAATTTCTCGGGCTGGATGGCGGAGCCCTTTCAATCACGGGAACAGCCTTCAATGACAACGGTTTGCTTCTGACCAATTTGTTCTGGACCCAAAGGGCTGAGAATGGGTCGTGGGCGCTGCAAGTCGGCCAGATTGATGTAACGGACTTTGTGGATATCTACGGGTTGGTAAGCCCCTACAGTGGTTTTCAAAACCTGTCTTTCAATACCAACCCGACAATCAACACGCCCAACCAAGGCCTTGGTATTGCCGGTGGGGTAAAGCTGAGCGAGAACCTCTACGCCGTTGCCAGCGTATCAGACGCAAACGCCGACCCGTCCGATCCAAACTTTGATGTGTTTAGCGACGGCAATCTCTTCAAGTCGCTCGAACTTGGGTACACGTCCGACTTTGATCGCATCTACTTCGACAATATCCATCTGACCCTCTGGCATGCGGATGCGGCTGACGATGGCAGTCGAGCAGAAGATTACGGCGCAGCGTTTTCCGCCGCATGGTTTGTTGACAATAAATGGATGCCGTTCTTCCGTGCAGGGGCCTCTAAGGGAACCGCAGCGCTTTATGAACGGTCGATTTCTGCCGGTCTCGGTTACTATGGTCGCAACACCGATTTGGCCGGTCTGGGCCTAAACTGGGCCGAAGCAAGAGGCATAGATGGCGATCAGTTCACGCTTGAAGCTTTCTACCGCTTTTCAATCTCACCCGGACTGCAGATCACGCCATCGGTACAATTCATTTCCGACCCGCTTCTAAATCCCGATCAGGACCGGATTACCCTGTTCGGTCTAAGAACCCGGATCGTTTTCTAATGCGGGGTGAAGGCAGTCACTAAGGGGTGTGCCAAAGGGCAACTAAGAGAGATCAAGCGCGTGCCGGAATTTTCAACGCCGGTCGAATGAAGTTGGGAAGCAAAGGAACAATCTATGAAGATTGCATACGGAATTCTTGCAGCCTTAGCAGTTGTGTTTTTCATCCTTGGAGGCAGCGATGCCCATGCCAAAGACAACAAGGGTAAAAAGCCGAACAAGGGGGGCAAGAACGGTGATGTCAGCATTCAGATAGAAGACAAACCCGGCATAGGCCCAAAAGCTGTACCACCTGGACAGATCAAGCGCTACACGCGCGGTGCCAAGCTCCCATCTGACCTGGAGTTCGAGGATATTGGGGACCTTTCCAAATGGAAGCTTGGGGAGCCGGGCAAAGGAAACCGCTACATTCTGGTCGATGACGAAGTCCTCGAAGTTACGAATGACCTGTCTACCGTGGTCGATGCCGTCGGCATCGTCGGTGATCTTCTAAATTAGGCGAAAGTACGATGTTTCAGGGCAAGAACTACCTCGTTTGCCCTGACGCTGGCCGGGGCGATCATTTGTGAACCCCGGCCCAAGTTCAAAACCCGGATCCGAGGCGCTACGATGATAAAGGCCCTTCTTGTTCTTTTTGCGCTTGCTACCTTTTCGTCAGCACGCGCCCTACTCGCTCAGGAAAACGGTGCAACTGAAGTCCCGCAAACAATACGCTTTGAGGGCTATGTATAGCCCAGTCGCGAAGCAGAACTGTCGCCTTTGGTGGACAATGTGGTCAACCGGACTTTGCAAAGTCTGCTTTCTGCGCATTGCTGTCATTGGAGTTTCGCGCAGCATCAGTCAATTTTGGGCTCTCTCGTTGGCTCCGCTGCGCTTTGCCTGAACGGCTGCTTATCCGAAAATCGCTTAGAGGGGGATTAAGCAAAGAGCCGCACATTACCCTTCTAACAACGGTCTAGAGACGCTGTTCATGAAATCTGACAAGCAAGCAATGGAACTGCTAAAGAGCGGTAAGAACATTGATTTGGGCGAGCTGGATGCCGTTTGAAATTCGAATTCAACCTTGAAGCAGAAATGGGAGGCCACTTTGACCTCCCATCAACATTTTACCACAAGGCCTTGCCCTTCGGGGCGCCTTTTCAGTTTCAACCGTTTGCGGCGATCAATTCAGCCTGCGCCACGATGACCTCGGCCTGTTTGATCGACGCGATGTCTACCAGACGCCCCTTGTAAACCGTTGCGCCTTCGCCGTTGGCCTTTGCCTGTTCCATCGCAGCAAGGATTTCGCGGGCCTCGGACACGGCCTCGTCCGACGGGGTGAAGACCTGATTGGCCAGCGCGATCTGCTTGGGATGGATCGCCCATTTGCCGACCATGCCCAAAGTGGCCGAGCGTTTGGCCTGCGCGATATAGCCTTCGTCATCCGAGAAATCGCCGAACGGCCCATCCACGGGCAACACGCCATGGGTGCGGCAAGCGGCGACGATGGCGGCCTGCGCCCAGTGCCACGGATCAGACCAGTGCTTTTCGCCCTCGCGCAGCATGTAATAGTTTTCCTGCGTGCCACCGATGCCGGTGGTCTGCATCCCCATCGAGGCGGCAAAGTCCGCAGCACCGAGGCTCATGGCCTGCATACGGAGCGAAGAGGCCGCAATTTCCTCTACATGGGCGATGCCTGCGGCGGATTCGATGATGACCTCAAAGCTGACGGGCTTGGTGCGGCCCTTGGCGCGCTCGATCGCTGTGACCAGCGCGTCTACAGCGTAGACATCTGCTGCGCATCCGACTTTAGGGATCATGATCTGGTCCAGACGATCGCCTGCCTGTTCCAGCAGATCAACCACGTCACGGTACCAGTAAGGTGTGTCCAGCCCGTTGATGCGGACGGACATATACTTGCCGCCCCAGTCGATGGTGTTCAGCGCTTCGATTACATTGGCGCGGGCTGCATCCTTGTCACTAGGTGCGACCGAGTCCTCAAGGTCCAGATTGATCACATCGGCTGCAGACGCGGCCATTTTCGGGAACAGTTTGGTGTTTGATCCCGGCCCGAACAATTGGCAGCGGTTGGGGCGCGCGGGGGCGGCGGGTTGGATGCGAAAGCTCATCTGGACCTCGTGCAAGAAAGGAAATTGCGATTTTCTTGCCTCTTGAGGTATTAAATTGCGCGGTGCTGCGCAAGCGTCTTTGTGCAGATGCGGCAATGCAATCGCAGCATTCACCGTAATACGCTGCGTCGCTGGAGGTTAAAGTTTAATCACTTTGAAAACTTGGGATGATTTTGCGCGTCAGGTAAAAATTACGCAAAATTATCCCTCGCGACCCGGCGTCCTTGCGGGAAAACGCGAAACACTCGTTCGGTTGCTTCAATAATCTGCGCCGGAATCAAAGGAGTGCACCGCTATGATCGAGACACCGTATCTGTTGTTTTTGGGCGATGCGCCCGACCAGTTGGCGGCAAAGGTTGCCATCGGAATTCGCGACTGGCGGCCGGAGAACGCCGTGGGTCAATACCGAATGGACGGCTGTAAGGCCGATCTTGGCATGACGGATATGACGCTTGCCGAAGCCAAGGCAGCCGGGGCAAAGACGTTGGTGATCGGCGTTGCCAATCGCGGCGGTGTGATCAGCGCGGCGTGGAAGAAGGTGCTGATCGAAGCGCTGGAGATGGGCTATGATCTGGCGTCCGGCCTGCACAACCTGCTGCGTGATGAGGGCGATCTGGTCGCGGCTGCTCAGACTCATGGTTGCACGTTGCATGATGTGCGGGTGCCGACCGTTGGGTATCCGATTGCAAACGGTCGTAAGCGCGCAGGCAAGCGCTGTCTGGCCGTTGGCACCGATTGTTCAGCAGGCAAGATGTATACCGCGATGTCGATGGATGCCGAGATGCGCAAGAGGGGTATGAAATCCACCTTCCGCGCCACCGGTCAGACGGGCATTCTGATCACCGGGCAGGGCGTTCCACTGGACGCGGTCGTCGCCGATTTCATGGCGGGTGCGGTTGAATATCTGACGCCCGAGAATGACGCCGATCACTGGGATCACATCGAAGGGCAGGGCTCGCTTTACCATGTGTCATATTCTGGTGTGACCATGGCGCTGATCCATGGCGGCCAGCCGGATGCGCTGATCCTGTGCCACGAACCCACCCGGACCCATATGCGCGGCTTGCCGGAATATTCTTTGCCAACGCTGCCTGAACTGCGCGACGCCGCCCTTCCGATGGCCCGGATCGCGAATCCGGCCTGTCAGGTTGTCGGGGTGTCGATCAACACGCAGAACCTAAGCGAAGAGGACGCTTTGGCCTATATCGACGAGGTTGAGGCCGAGATGGGCCTGCCCGCCACTGATCCCTATCGGTTTGGTGCGGGTAAATTGGTGGATGCGCTAGCCGCGCTGTGATCTAAGAGCTGGGCCGTTGGCGTTTGTTGCCGGCCTTTTCGACACTAAACTGAAAGGGTAGGCGCGTGCAGATAGAGGTCTCTCGTGATGTGTTTCGGCTGGCGCAGGTGTTCACCATTTCGCGCGGGTCGCGGACCGAGGCGAAGGTTCTGACGGTCCGGTTGTCGGATGGCGTGCATCAGGGCTGGGGCGAATGTGTTCCTTACGCGCGTTATGACGAAACGCTGGAGTCAGTCGAGGCCGAGATCGCGGGCCTGCCAGCCGAATTTACACGCCAGTCGCTGATGGACCTGTTGCCCGCCGGGGCTGCACGAAATGCGGTGGATTGCGCTCTGTGGGATCTGGAATGCAAACGCGCAGGGAGACGTGCCTGGGACCTAGCTGGTCTGCCGGTTCCGGGGCCAGAGATTACCGCCTATACCCTTTCGCTGGACACGCCCGAGGCGATGCAGGCGCAAGCGGCGCAAAACGCGCATCGCCCGTTGCTGAAGATTAAGCTGGGCACGCCGGACGACATGCCCCGTCTTGAGGCCGTTCGCGCAGGCGCGCCTGGCGCGCAGATCATTGTCGACGCGAATGAGGGCTGGTCTGCCACCGTCTATGCCGATCTGGCCCCGCATCTAGTGCGTCTGGGTGTTGCGTTGGTCGAGCAGCCCTTGCCCGCAGGTGAAGATGACGCGTTGATCGGGATGGAGCGTCCGGTGCCGGTCTGTGCTGACGAATCCTGTCATGACCGCGCCAGCCTGCCCGGCCTTAAGGGTAAATACGACGTGGTCAACATAAAGCTCGACAAAACCGGCGGCCTGACCGAGGCGCTGGCCCTGCGTGATCAGGTGCTGGCCCAAGGCTATAAGGTCATGGTTGGTTGTATGGTCGGCAGCTCGCTTGCGATGGCCCCTGCGACCTTATTGGCGCAGGGTGCGATGGTAACGGACCTTGACGGCCCGCTTCTTCTGGCCGAAGACCGAACCAACCCGCTGATTTTTGATGACGCCGGAGTGCATCCGCCTTCAAGCGCGCTCTGGGGCTGAGGAGAACAACATGACCCGCACCGTTTACGTGAACGGAGAATACCTGCCCGAGACCGAGGCCAAAGTCTCGATCTTTGACCGTGGATTCCTGATGGCTGACGCTGTTTACGAGGTGACCAGTGTGCTGGACGGCAAGCTGATCGACTTTGAAGGCCACGCGGTGCGTCTGAAACGGTCGCTGGACGAATTGCAGATGGCCGAGCCATGCAGCAAGGATGAGTTGCTAGAGATTCACCGCAAACTGGTCGAGCTGAACGGGATCGTCGAGGGTTTGATCTATTTGCAGGTCACACGCGGCAGCGATGGCGACCGGGATTTTGTGTTCCCTGCGGCCGACACCAAACCAACGCTGGTTCTGTTCACGCAGAACAAGCCGGGACTGGCTGACAGCCCTGCGGCGCAGAAGGGGGCCAAGATCATCTCGATCGATGATATCCGTTGGGGCCGTCGCGACATCAAGACAACGCAATTGCTGTATCCGTCCTTGGGCAAGATGATGGCCAAGGCCGCTGGATGCGATGATGCGTGGATGGTCGAAGATGGGTATGTTACCGAAGGCACCAGCAACAATGCTTACTTCGTGAAAAACGGTAAGATCGTCACCCGCCCTTTGTCCAACGACATCCTGCACGGCATCACCCGCAAGGCCGTGCTGCGCATGGCGGCTGAGGCGCAGATGGAGGTTGAGGAACGTCTGTTCACCATTGACGAGGCGAAAGAGGCAGATGAGGCCTTTACCACTTCGGCCAGTGCTTTCGTGATGCCAGTGGTTGAGATTGACGGGATTGCTCTGGGCGATGGCACGCCGGGGCCGATTGCAAAGCGTCTGCGCGAGATCTACTTGGACGAAAGCCGCAAAGCGGCGATCTGATTTAAAAGGCTCGCTGGAATGGCGGGCCTTTTAGCTATATGTCCTCAGCCTTTTTTGCCGACGTTTTCTTCAAAGGCGACCTCGAAGGCGGCCTGTTTTTCGGGGCTGGCCTCGGTCTGATAATTGGCTTTCCATTCATCCATGGTCATACCGTAGAAAATCTGGCGGGCCTCGTCCTTGCCCATCTCAATGCCTTTTTCATTGGCGGCTTCTTGATACCAGCGCGACAGGCAGTTGCGGCAGAACCCGGCCAGATTCATCATGTCGATGTTCTGGACGTCGGTACGGTCTTCCATCAGGTGCTTTTGCAAGCGGCGGAAAGCGGCGGCCTGAAGTTCGATTTCGGTTTGCTTGTCCATGGTCTGGCTCCGGGTAAACACTCTTGTTTTCTATGACCTAGCGGTCCGGTGGCGATGTTTCAACAAACAGGACGTCATGCCAGTTTCAACGCCAGCCACGGGACGATGCAAAAGATCAATGTCAGAATCTTGTAGTTGGCGAGATACCTGAAATAGGCCCGTTTCACGTCCGGGCGTTCCATCTGGAACATCCTGCCGTGAATACCGGCAATCCAGTCCTGCAAAAGCAGGACCATTGCTGTGGTAAACAGCAATACCGCGATATTGAGCACGGCCATCCAACCAAAGACGGAGGTGAGGAATTCCTGAGTCATAGTCGCCCCCTTTCCCACGATATATATGGGTTGGCGGCGAACCCCACAATGTCATGCGCTTAAAGGTCGCTGTCCTCCAAAGCATCCTTCAGAACAACCGCCAACCGTTCAGCCCATGCGCGCTGTCCTGCATGATCGGCGATCAAGTCGTTGCGTAGCTCGATCAACGCATTGGGGCGGCCAAATCCCGTGCAGTGCTTGTTGATCGCGTCGCCGGGCAGCACGCCGGTATAGGGCTCGTTGATGCCGACGCACAGATCGTCTTCGGCCTGCAGCCGGTTGATCAACGGGCGCGCAAAACGTTCGTCCGGGGTGTGGAGAACACCCACGTGCCAAGGGCGCGGATCACGGCCGCGAAGCTGCCGGGTGAATGAATGCATCGACACAATCACCGCGTGGGGCAGGGCGGCTAATTCAGCAAGCGCATTGTGATATGGGCGATAGCACATGTTCAAGCGGCGTTCGCGCTCGGCGTTGTCGGCGTGGCGGTTGCTGGGAATGATCGAGCCATCATAGAGCTTCATCAGCAAGGTCGGGTCATCCTCACCCCGGTTGGGGTCGATCACAAGGCGCGAGAAATTGGCGGCAATGACGGGTGCGTTCAGGATCTCGCCCAGATGCTTGGACACCTCATAGGCGCCAACGTCATAGGCGATGTGACGTTCCATATCCTCGCGCGGCAGGCCGAGGTCCCCGCCGTTGATATCGGGCGGAACGGTGTTGGTTGCGTGGTCGCATGTGATCAGCCAGCGCGACGGGCGATCAGCGCCGTGGATAAAAAACGGAGAATACGTCATAAGCCTGTCATCTAGTTTGTCGCAGGTGTAGGGCAGTTGCTTTGAAAAGGGAATTGCGCAATAAGCAGCCTGCGGCAATGTTTGCGATAACATTTTCGCGAAGCCAAAAGACGACGTGAGGAGAGCAAGACCAATGCGACGCCTGAGAAGTGTAAAGATCGTGGCGACGCTGGGACCGGCGTCCAACGATTATGATACCATTCGTGCCCTGCACGAGGCCGGGGCGGATGTGTTCCGCCTGAACATGAGCCATGGCAGTCATGATGAAATTCGCGAACGTCATCAGATCATTCGGCAGGTAGAGAAGGATCTGGACAGCCCGATTGCGATCCTTGCCGACCTTCAGGGCCCGAAACTGCGCGTGGGCGTCTTTGCCAACGATGCGGAAGAACTGGTTGAGGGAGCAGCTTTCCGGCTGGACCTTGATCCAAAGCCTGGGGATATCAGCCGCGTGTGCTTGCCTCATCCCGAGATTTTTGCCGCGCTGGAGCCAGGTGCGCGTCTTTTGGTGAACGACGGTAAAATCCGTCTGGTCGTGCAGGATTGTGGGCAGGACTTCGCTAACTGCTCTGTCGAAGTGGGCGGGACGATTTCAAACCGCAAGGGTGTGAACGTACCCGACGTCGTGCTGCCGCTTGCGGCATTGTCCGCCAAAGATCGCGACGATTTGGAATTTGTCTGCCAGTTGGGTGTCGACTGGCTGGCGCTGAGCTTTGTGCAGCGCGCGAAGGACGTGTTTGAGGCTCGCGCATTGGCTGATGGCCGCGCGTCTATCCTGTCCAAGATCGAAAAACCGGCGGCGGTTGAAGCATTTGACGATATCCTTGATGCGTCTGACGGTATCATGGTCGCGCGGGGTGATCTGGGCGTCGAGCTGCCGGTGTCAGCCGTGCCGCCGATTCAAAAGCGTCTGGTTCGGAAATGCCGTGGTGCGGCCAAGCCGGTAATTGTGGCGACGCAAATGCTGGAGAGCATGATCGAAAGCCCAATGCCAACGCGCGCCGAGGTGTCGGACGTGGCCACCGCAATTTACGAGGGCACCGACGCTATCATGCTCAGCGCTGAATCCGCTGCGGGCTCTTACCCGATCGAGGCGGTTCAGACGATGAATAAAGTCGCCATCGAGGTTGAGGCAGACCCAACTTATTCTCAGATCATCGCGTCTTCGCGCTCGGCCAAGGGTACGTCTGTGGCCGACGGCATTGTTGCCGCCGCGCGAGAGATCGCAGAAAAAACTGAAATCAAGGCGATCTGCTGCTTTACGCAAAGTGGAACGACCGCCTTGCTGACTGCACGCGAGCGTCCGGCCGTTCCGATCCTTGCGTTGACACCAGCTACGGGTACGGCCCGCCGCCTGTGCCTGACATGGGGGTGTCATTGCGTGATGACGCCCGAGCTTGAGCGGTTCAAGGGCGCGGTGGTGAACGCAGCCCGAGCCGCCCGTTCCGGGGGGTTTGCAGCCGAAGCGGACCAGATCGTTGTCACGGCGGGTGTGCCCTTCAACGTGCCGGGTACGACCAACATCTTGCGTATCGCGCCCTGCGACGAGCGGTTGATCTACAACACTGATCCGGGTTGAACCAAGCGGGAGCGATCCCCAGTCAATGCCCATAGCCTAAAAAATGGGCAAAAAAAGTATATATAAAGCAACAGCATATCTAAATGGAGGGTGAATCTTTCAGTTTCCCCTCTATTTTTTGGTGTTTTTCTTGGATACTGATCCGCAAGGGCGGTCTACTCAATAAGTTCCAGGTTCCGGCTGCCCGGCCGGGGGCACGGGCCCCGGTATAATCAACAAAATCGGAGGAACGTCATGACAACCAAAATTGTCATTGGACTGGACGGGACAGAAACCGGAGAGCGTGCGATCGCTTTTGCCAAGGATTTGGCTGAACGGATCGGAACGTGTGAGTTGCTGGTGGTTTACGTTATCGAATGGTCCCCTTTCACTTTCCAAACACCTGAAGAAAACGCGTTGCGGCACAAGCGGCGCGAAGAAGAGGTCGACTTGGCGACGACGCGGATCGTAAGCCCGGCCGTGGATGCGCTGGCCTCCGCCGGGTTTACGGCGCATGGCATCGTGCGTCACGGCGATGTGGCAGAAACGCTGAATGCAATCACAGTTGAAAATGGCGGGACGCAGATCATCGTTGGCCGCGCGTCGGCTGACGGGTTCAAGAAACGGCTGTTTGGCAGTTCAACGCAGAACCTTGTGATGCATGCCGATGTTCCGGTCACTGTAGTGAATTGAGGGGGTGACGATTATGAACATGTTGAAACACTTGGGTCTGGCCATAGCTGCCATGTTCCTTGCTAGCCCCGCTCTGGCGCAAGATGCACCGGGGCTGGACGACAAAATCAACCAGGCTTTCGCCGATTTCACCGGGCCGTTTGTCAGCTTTATCTTCGCGCCCTTCCCGGGCACCGGGTTCCCTTGGATCGTGGGATGGCTGGTCGTCGCGGCAACGGTTTTCACGCTGTATTTTGCCTTTGTTCAGCTTCGGTTCTTCGGTCATTCGATCAGTCTGGTCAAAGGCGACTATTCCGACCCCAACGACGCGGGTGAGGTCAGCCACTTTCAAGCGCTGGCAACGGCTCTGTCCGGGACGGTTGGTCTTGGTAACATCGCTGGTGTGGCGGTGGCTGTCGGGATCGGCGGACCGGGAGCCACATTCTGGATGATCGTTGCGGGCCTTTTGGGTATGGCGTCGAAATTCACCGAATGTACGCTGGGCGTCAAATACCGCAATGAATACGAGGACGGCACGGTTTCGGGTGGTCCGATGTACTACATGTCCAAGGGCTTTGCCGAATTGGGTCTGCCCGGTGGTAAAATCCTTGCGGTTTTGTTCTCGATCTTCTGTATCCTTGGTGCGCTGGGCGGTGGCAATATGTTCCAGGCGAACCAGGCGCATCAGCAGATCGCGGGCATCGTCGGCGACTATCCGGGGTGGATCACTGGTCTGGTCTTTGCGGGTATCGTGTTTGCTGTGATCGTCGGTGGCCTGAAGTCCATCGCGCGTGTGACTGAAAAGGTCGTACCTTTCATGGGCGTCATGTATGTATTGGCCGCGCTGGTCATCATCATCATGCACGCAGATCAGATCGGATGGGCCTTTGGTCAGATCTTCGCGGGTGCCTTTACCGGTCTTGGCGTTGCTGGCGGTATGGTCGGCGCGCTGATCCAGGGCTTCCGCCGTGCGGCGTTCTCGAACGAAGCGGGCGTTGGTTCTGCGGCGATTGCGCACTCGGCGGTGCGGACGAAAGAGCCGATCACCGAGGGCTTTGTGTCCCTGCTGGAGCCGTTCATCGACACCGTTGTGATCTGTACGATGACCGCGCTGGTGATCATCATCACCCAGCAGCTGATCATTGATCCGGCAACCGGCAACTACATGCTGAACGAATCGGGCAACGCCATTGCGACGGTCGATGGAAACTCGGGCGTCAGCCTGACCTCGGCAGCCTTTGCCAGCGCCTTTGGGTGGTTCCCCTATGTGTTGGCCATCGCTGTGGTTCTGTTCGCCTTCTCGACCATGATCAGTTGGTCCTACTACGGCCTCAAGGCCTGGACCTACCTGTTCGGCGAAGGTCACACCAAAGAGCTGATCTTCAAGATCATCTTCTGCGTTTTCGTGGTGATCGGTGCGGCGGCCAACCTTGGCCCGGTTATCGACTTCTCGGATGCAGCGATCTTTGCAATGGCAGTTGTGAACGTCTTTGCGCTCTACTTCCTGATGAAAGTGGTGCGCGAGGAACTGGCTAGCTACGCAGCCCGGTTAAAGAGCGGCGAAATCCGCAAATTCGGCCATTAAGTCTTTCTACCGGGGCGGCGCGTGTCGCCCCGGTACCTGACCGCCCTGCGAAAAGCGCAGATTCTGGTCAAAACCCCCTTGCCAGTATGATCGAACTTGCGTAAACGGCGCTTCTGATCGCGTGACCGGCCGGATGGCATGCCGAGTCGCGTTTTGTACCGAACCCGAAAAAGGAGACGGAAATGCCTAAGATGAAGACCAAGTCGAGCGCCAAGAAGCGCTTTAAGGTGACTGCGACCGGTAAGGTCCTTGCTGGCCAGGCCGGCAAACGGCACGGCATGATTAAGCGGACCAAAAAGTTTATCCGCGACGCCCGTGGCAACACCACCCTGTCCGCCCCCGACGCCAAGATCGTCAAGGGCTACATGCCCTACGACCGCTAAGAGGAGATTAAGAGATGTCCCGCGTTAAAGGTGGAACCGTAACTCACGCCCGTCACAAGAAGGTTATCAAGGCCGCCAAAGGTTACTATGGCCGCCGCAAAAGCACCTTCAAAGTTGCACGTCAGGCCGTCGACAAGGCCAACCAGTATGCAACCCGCGACCGTAAGAACCGCAAGCGCAACTTCCGCGCGCTGTGGATCCAGCGTATCAACGCCGCTGTCCGTTCGCATGACGAGGCACTGACATATTCCCGCTTCATCAACGGTCTGAACCTGGCCGGTATCGAAGTGGACCGCAAAGTTCTGGCTGATCTGGCCGTACACGAACCGGAAGCGTTCGGTGCGATCGTCGCCAAAGCTCAGGCCGCTCTGGCTGCCTGATCCTCTGAAAAGAGACAGTGAAAGAAAGGCCGTCCCATTTGGGGCGGCTTTTTTCTTGGGGGCATTAGCGTGTCGGGCGGGTTCGAGAGAAATAAGGTTGCAGTGCTCGTCGAGTATCAGGTCTCGGTCATGTAGCGGTCAAAGACGGCCAGTGTTGGAGCATGCCCTTCAGCGAAGGACCGCCCGGTTTCACCCGCCAGGCAAACATCTGAAACCTTGCCTGAGCGGGAATGAATGTCAGCGCCGGCCAAGATAAGTGCTTCGACGACCACCGGGTTCCATTCCGAGGCGGCTGTGATCAGAGGCGTCCATTGCAGATTTTTTGACCGCTGCTCGATATCTGCGCCCAAGGCCATGCATCGTTTGATCACTTCAGTCAGTTCATTCCGTTCGATTGCGTCACAATTGCCGAAACCAAGTCCGTGCAGAACATTGTAGTCCGACCCCAACCCGAGCTTCGGATCAGCGCCCCGATCCAGAAGAAGGCGAACGACCTCCAGCGACACGCCAAACATGCAAGACATCGCCATATAAAGCGCTGTTGCTTCTAATTCTCCGTGGGTCGCGTTGATTTCCCAATGGTCCAATGCGTCCGCGACGGCCCCGAGATCGCCGTCGCTGATTGCATCAAAAATCAGTGGCTCCGGTACATGCTCTTTTACTGCTTTTTCAGCGAATTGGTTTGCGAGGTCTTGGCTGAACGATTTCTCGTTTAGCAAGTCAAACTGAGCGGCCAACTGCCCTAACTCTGGAATGGTGTCACCATATTTGGCAATCGCCGCGTCAAGTTCCGCCCGTAAAGCCTTTGCGTCCTCGGTGTTGCCTGATCCGTCGGTGATTTGGCTAATGAGAAAGTCGGAAATTCGCTGCTGAATAGAAAGGATATCCATGGTGCGGCAGTCTAGCGCGGAGTATGGCGAATTTAAGGGGAAAAAAGAAAGCGCTTATATTTGCGCTCTTATTCGATTGTGCATTTTCGGTAGAATTGTTCCCGGTGCTACGAAATATAGTCAAAACACAAGAAAACCGGCGCAATGAAGCGCCGGTTTTGTTACTTCACCGCGGTAAGGATCAACCAAACACACGCCCCAGCGCACCGTCGACCGCGTCGGTGATCTGGTCGATATCGTCCGCTGTCGCGATCAGTGCGGGCGAGAAGCACAGCGTGTTATTCTTGCCTGGCACTGAACGGTTGGTCACGCCGATGATAACCCCCTGCGCCATACAGTCCGCCACAACGGCCTGTGCCAGTTTCTCGTTCACAGGCTCACGGTTTGAGCGGTCCGACACCAGCTCGGCCCCAAGAAACAGACCCTTGCCGCGCACGTCACCGATGACCTTGTGCTTCTCCATCAGCTCTTGCAGGTTGCCCATCATGCGCGCGCCCATGTCGGTGCAGTTCTGCAGCAGGTTCTCATCCTCGATGATCCGCATGTTTTCGATCGCCGCCGCCGGACCAGCGGTGCAGCCACCAAAGGTCGAGATATCGCGGAAATAGTTCATCGGGTCGTCCGCGTTGTCCTTGAACATGTCAAAGATTTCCTCGGTCGTGACCATGCAGGCAATCGCCGCATAGCCCGAGGCGACACCCTTGGCCATGGTCACGAAATCAGGCTTCACCCCGTATTGCTGATAGCCAAACCAAGTGCCGGTGCGGCCGACACCACAGACGACCTCATCAATATGCAGAAGGATGTCGTATTTGTCGCAAATCTCCTGCACGCGCTGCCAGTAGCCCTCAGGGGCTTCAATCACGCCGCCACCTGCGGTCACAGGCTCAAGGCACAGGGCGCCCACGGTGTCGGGGCCTTCACGCAGGATGACTTCTTCGATTTGATCAGCCGCCCATTCGCCGAAATTCTCTTCGGGGGCGCCGTCCAGCTCATGCTTGCGGTATTCCATGCAATGCGGGACGCGCACGAAATCGGGTGCGAATGGGCCGTATTGCGCGTTGCGCTCGTCCTGACCACCCGCCGACATCGCCGCCAGAGTTGATCCGTGATAATCGCGGTCGCGATACAGGATCTTGGTCTTCTTGCCGCCGTATTTCTTGTGGGCGATCTGGCGGACCATCTTAAAGGCTTTCTCATTCGCCTCAGAGCCCGAGTTCATATAATAGACGCGGCTCATCCCCGGCATCTTGCTGATCAGCTTTTCCGCAAAGATCGAGCCCGGAATGGACCCGGCCGAGTTTGCGAAATAGCACAGCTTCATCAACTGGTCATAGACAGCCTTGCAGATCGATTCGCGGCCATAGCCCACGTTGACAGTCCAGACCCCGCCCGAGACCGCATCCAGATGTTCCTTGCCGTTCTGATCCCAGACGCGCATGCCTTTGCCTTCGACAATGATGCGCGGGTCGTTGGTTTCAAAGGGTTTATGTTGGATCAGGTGATGCCAGATATGGGCGCGGTCTGCCTCGACCACGCGGGAAAGATCGTTTTCGTTGAACGTGCCGTCCATGACATGTCCTTTCAGAATTTCTTGGGTGCGCAGGATGCCGGAGCTTAATCCCGGCCCGTGTGTTTTAGATGGCTCAGATCACCGCGAAAGACCATCGGTAGATAGGGCCAGATTGCATCATCGCATATTGCCAGTCCAGACCTGCGCCGTATTTCTACGGGTTTGTCAGCCGGGCAACTTTGTGATCAAGTCGCGCGATCAGACAAAGGGAGGGGAAACCGATGACTGTCGCCAACATTTATGAACGTCATCTGGATCAATGCCGCGCGAACCATACGCCGCTATCACCGCTCAGTTTCCTTGAGCGGACGGCGCAGGTTTACCCCGATTACCCGTCCGTCGTGTATGGCGAACGCAGATATACCTGGGCCGAAACATATGCCCGGTGTCGGCGTCTGGCGGGGGCACTTGCTGCGCGTGGCATTGGCAAAGGCGACACGGTTTCGATCATCGCCGCCAATATCCCTGAGATGTACGAGGCCCATTTTGGTGTCCCGATGACCGGTGCGGTGTTGAACGCGATCAACACACGGCTGGATGCGCCGATCATTGCCTTCATCCTCAACCACGCTGAATCCAAGATACTGCTTGTCGACCCTGAGTTTTCGGGCGCGGTGAAAGAGGCATTGAAGCAGGTCGATCATGATCTGCTGGTCATAGATATTGAAGATGCCAGTTTTGATGGCGGGGAAAAGCTGGGGTCCCTGACCTACGAAGCGCTTCTGTCCGAGGGCGATCCAGACCATTCTTGGTCTTTGCCGGATGACGAGTGGGACGCGATTACGCTGAACTATACCTCGGGCACGACCGGCAATCCCAAGGGCGTTGTGTATCATCACCGAGGTGCCGCGCTGAATGCGCAGTCGGACCTGTTGGACTGGGATATGCCCAAACACTCGGTCTATCTGTGGACGTTGCCGATGTTCCACTGCAATGGCTGGTGTTTCCCATGGGCGATGGCGGCGAATGCCGGGGTATCGGTCTGTCTGCGCGCTGTGCGGGATGAGCCTATCTATGCGGCCTTTCGGGATGAGAAGGTCACGCATTTCTGTGGCGCGCCGATTGTTCTGAACATGCTGGCCAATGCGCCGGATCACCTCAAGGATTTCGATCACCAGATCAAAGTGATGACTGCAGGTGCCCCGCCACCAGCCGCCGTGATCGCGAATATGGAGGGGATGGGGATCGAGGTCACTCATGTATACGGTCTGACCGAAACCTACGGCCCATCGGTTGTCTGTGCATGGAAGGACGAATGGAATGACAAATCCGCCGATGAGCGCGCCGCGCTGAAGGTCCGGCAGGGGGTTCGCTATATCGCTTTGTCGGGTTTGATGGTGGCCGACCCCGAAACGCTGGAACCGGTGCCCGCCGATGGTAAGACGATGGGCGAGATTTTCATGCAGGGCAATGTGGTGATGAAAGGGTATCTCAAGAACCCGGATGCCACGGACAAGGCGTTCAAAGGCGGGTGGTTCGCCTCTGGCGATCTGGGGGTCGTGCACCCGGACGGCTATGTCGCGCTAAAGGATCGGTCAAAGGACATTATCATCTCGGGCGGCGAGAATATCTCGTCGGTCGAGGTGGAAGATATCCTTTATAAGCACCCGGCCGTGATGGAGGCCGCAGTCGTTGCCCGCCCGGACGAGAAATGGGGCGAGACGCCCTGCGCGTTTGTCGAGCTAAAGCCCGATGCGCAGGCGACAGACGCCGAGATCATAGCCTTCTGCCGGGATAATATGGCGCATTTCAAGGCGCCCAAGACTGTGGTGTTTGGCCCATTGCCTAAGACATCAACAGGAAAGATTCAGAAGTTCAAACTGCGGGATCAGGCACGGGAACTGGACTAACTCCCCATCCTGTCAAAGATTGAAAGGTCCAGCGCAAGCATCTCGCCCATCCAGATGGCGCGGTCTCGATGATCCTCAAGATGTTGCCCGGTTTCGGGGTGGGTGAAGATGGTAAGCCCCTGCCGGTTCAGCATCAGCCAGGGGATGACCTGATCAAAGGCGTCTGCGGCGAAGGCCAACTGGCAACTCCAGCGCGGATGGGGACCGACGTTCTTGGTGTGCATTCGGCCCATCTCAACTGGGTACAGGCGCGCGGCGTCTTTACAGAGCTGCTGGGCGGTCTCTTGCGTGTCGGCGTTGAAATAGACATGGGCGTGGTAGCCGGTGATCTCGGGCATGGGAGCCTCCATCATTAGGTATGGTGAAGGTAGGTCTGCGCCGCCCGGATGCCTATGGCCATGTGCACACAGACCCTGTGCAGCAGATCAGGCGGGTACATGCCGGTCGGGGTGGGCATCTGCAAAGGCGGGGTGTACCGCGCAGGCGGCCTCGACGCTCAGAATGCGGGACAGGTTGGTCAGATCAACGTCCCAGCGGCGGGCGTTATACATCTGCGGCATCAGGCATAGATCGGCCAGACCTGGTTGCGGCCCGGTGCAATAAGGGACCTGTTCGAATCCGCCCAGAAGGGCCTCGAACGCCAACAGGCCGGGGCGGATGAAATGGCGCATCCAATCGCCCGGCATCCCTTCGGTATTTCCGCTCAGTTCTGTTGCATGGCGCGCGACCGAAAGGTTGCAGACCGGGTGCAAGTCGACGGCGATGGAGTGCGCCAGCGCAAGTGTACGAGCGCGGGCGGCAGGTTCCGCAGGCAGCAGGCCCATGCCGCGCGTCTGGTCCAGATAGTCGATGATTGCGAGTGATTGTGTTAGTTGCAGGCCGTCAATCTCGAGGACTGGCACCAAACCCTGTGGATTGCGCGCCAGATGATCGCCGGATTTGTGATCACCTGCGACCAGATCAATGGAAACCGGCTGATAGGCGATCCCGGCCAGATTCAACGCGATCCGCACCCGGTAGCTGGCTGAAGACCGCCAGTAATCATACAAAACCGTGTTCATTAGGCTCTCCTGCCAGGGTCAGTTGTCTTGGAGTTTGGCCGCTTTCAAAGCTTGGGATAACACCTCGGCATCTCCAATGTGATTGGCCAGCACCAAAACCAGCCGCGCGTTCAGGGCGTCACTTTCGGCCCTGTCCAAACCTTCATGGGCCGTCAACAGACTCGCATAGAAATTATCGGCACTGTCCAGATTGGGGGTGAGGATCAAATCGGTCATTTCGCTTACTCCTTACCGGTTGCCCGGCGGATTGCCTGGCGGAAAGCGTTTTCTTCGAAGTTGTCGCGCCGGGCCGCGACATGCTGGTCCGGACGGATCAAGTAGACGCCGCTGGTCGCGTCACCCAGATATCGGCGTTTCAAATCCAGTGTCGGATCATCCTTTACAGACAACGCAAGCCGCGTGGCTACGACGCCGTCTTCTTCCAGGCTGTCCGGTGCGTCGGCATCAATCGTCAGCAGGGTGAACTTGCCCGCAAGCTTGGGCAGCAGGAACGCATCGCCCAGCGGTGCATCGGGACAGGCCGAGCCGGGTCGTGTGATGTCAGGCCCGTTCAGGGCATCAGCCGAGTTCAGGGAAGACCCCGTGTAGGTGCAAGGGGTGCTCAGACGTCCGGAATTTACCAGCGGGCGGGCAAAGTCATAGTGTTCGCTGAGGTCCAGAACCGCATCTCGCAACAGGCGCGACATCTCGGACTTGGGCGTGATGAAATCGGTTGAGCGCGTGGACATGCTGATATTCTCATCCGCTGCCTGCACGCGTTCGCGGCTGTAGCTGTCCAGCAGCAATTCGGGTGCCTGCCCGTCAATCACCAGCTTCAGTTTCCAGCACAGGTTGTCCGTGTCCTGAATGCCGGAATTGGCACCACGCGCACCAAACGGGCTGACCTGATGGGAGCTGTCCCCGGCAAAGAGGACGCGACCATAGCGGAAACGCTCCATCCGGCGGCATTGGAAGGTGTAGATAGAGACCCATTCCAGATCGAACTCAACATCTTCACCCAGCATTTGTTTGAGGCGCGGGATAACGTTTTCCGGCCGTTTCTCACGCTCTTTGTCGATGTCCCAACCCAGTTGCAGGTCAATACGCCAGACATTGTCTGGCTGTTTGTGCAGCAACGCGGATTGGCCGCGGTTGAAGGGTGGGTCGAACCAGAACCAGCGTTCGGTCGGAAAATCGGCCTCCATCACCACATCGGCGATCAGGAAATTGTCCTCGAACACACGCCCGTCAAAGTCCAGCCCCAGCATCCGGCGGGTCGGAGAGTGCGCACCGTCACAGGCGATCAGCCAGTCGGCTTCGACATTGTAGGGACCTTCCGGCGTTTCAACCTCAAGCTTGACGTGGTCGTCATGGGTGCCGATGGCCTCGACCTTGTTGCGGCCACGTATTTCCACGGGCGCACCCTCAGCCTGAAGATCTCGGATGCGATCGACCAGAATGCGCTCCAGATGATATTGCTGAAGGTTGATGAAGGCAGGGTTTCCATAGCCTTTCTCAGGTTGAAGGTTGAACTCGTAGACCTTGCGATTGTCAAAGAACACTTTGCCCGCGTCCCACTGGACGCCGGTATCAACCATGGGTTTGCCGCCGCCCAAGCGATCGGCAATGTCCAGCGTGCGCTGCGAGAAACAGATGGCCCGACTGCCAAAACTGACCTTGTCGTTTTCGTCCAGCACCACGACCTCAACCCCTTGTTGCGCAAGGTCGATTGCCGCGGCAAGCCCGATGGGTCCGGCCCCGATGACGATTACCTTGTGGCGCACCGGGGTAGACGCATCCTGATCGGGGCTGCGGTCATAGGCGTAAAGCGGCGTTTCGAAAATCTTGTTCATGGGTTCTCCCCCGATGCTTTAGCGCGACTGGCGCAAAACTCTGGTCCCTGGGCATTGCCATGCCGGAGGTCATACACGATGATTTCACTGATTTTTCCGGCGCAAAACGATCTGGATCAAATGCGACGGTATGTCCCTAGCCCTGCAATGCCTCCCACATTTCAAGATCGCGCTGCGCGGTCCAGATGCGCGGAGTGTCGATGCCGCGCGCTTCGTCATAGGCGCGGGCGACGTTGAATGGCAGGCAATGTTCGTAGATTGCGTAGTCCGAGAATTTGGGATCGCATTCGGCGCGAACGGCATCCCAAGCTTCTTTCAATGAACCGCCACGTGCGGCAACCCTGGCCGCCGGACGATAGGTGCTTTCCACAAAGTCGCGTGTGTTTTCAATCGCGGCATTCACCATGCTTTTGCCAACCAACGCGTCCCCGCGTCCCGGTGCAATTGCATCGACATCGAACCACTTGATTTCGTCCAGCGTGTCGCCCCAATCGCTGAAATGACCATCACCGCAGTAGCAGGCCGAGTGATATTCGACGATGTCACCGGTAAACATAACGTTCTGATCGGGCACGTGGATCACGATATCGCCTGCCGTGTGCGCGCGGCCCAGATGCATCAGATCAACCCGGCGGTTGCCTAGATAGACGGTCATCGTGTCGCTGAAGGTGGAGGTGGGCCATGTCAGGCCGGGGATGCTTTCGTGTCCTTCGAACAGCCGAGGGAAGCGTTGGAATTCGCTGTCCCAGTCTTCCTGCCCGCGTTCCACGACCATGGCTCGGGCCATGGCGGACATAATGATCTGTTGCGCACCAAAGGCGCTGGCACCCAGCACCCTGACAGCGTGATAGTGGGTCAGCGCGACGTGGGTAATGGGTTTGTCCGTAACCGAGCGAACGCATTCGATGACCTTGTTTGCCAGACGCGGCGTTGCCTGTGCCTCGATAATCATCACGCTGTCGTCGCCGATGATGACACCAGAATTCGGATCCCCTTCGGCGGTGAAGGCGTATAGGCCTTCGCCTACCTCAGTAAACGAGATGTTCTTTTCAGACATGTCCCCTTGGGACGCGAAAGCTTTTGCCATCGTTCAACCTTTTATTTTGTAGTCGATTTGCAGAATGCCGCCCGGCAGTTTTGTGACGTCCAGCAGCGTCAGATCGTGCTGTTTTCCGGCGGCAAAACAGGGCAGTCCCTGACCAAGCAGGGTTGGCATGATAAAAACACGAAGCGTGTCGAACATTCCGGCGTCAATCGCTGCCCGCTGTGTTTTGCCACCGCCAAGAATCCAGACCTTCTTATGCCCGGCTTCCAAAATGGCAGTTTTCAGGGACTCTATGCTGCCCGCAGCGGCGATGTGTGGGCCTTTGATCTTGGTCTGCCGGGTCAACACATAGGCGGGCCGTTCGTCATATGGCCAGCCCCATCCAAGAACCTGATCATAAGTCGCGCGACCCATGATCAGCGCGTCGATGGACGATATGAATTCTCCATAGCCCCCGTCGCCCCCGTCCGAGGCCAGGGCTTCGTTGAACGGGTTCAGCCAATCGACACTGCCGTCGGGATCAGCGATGAATCCGTCCAGGCTCATCGCGA
Organism: Ruegeria sp. HKCCA5491; assembly: GCF_013034565.1. Classification (NCBI taxonomy): domain Bacteria; kingdom Pseudomonadati; phylum Pseudomonadota; class Alphaproteobacteria; order Rhodobacterales; family Roseobacteraceae; genus Ruegeria; species Ruegeria sp. HKCCA5491. Next base: position 79,889 of record NZ_WQGG01000016.1, on the reverse strand, counting down.
TGTATCCGACATACGTGGGGTTCGCCGTCATGGGTTAGCGCCCGTAAGGGTCTTGCAGGGCAGGCAGGACCGTGCCCACGCAGTCACCAAACCCGATTGTGTAGCCTTCGCCCTTCGCCTCACCGGTCAGGGTCAGGGTATCGCCGTCTTCGATAAAGGTACGGGATTCGCCCGTGTCCAGAGTAAGCGGTTCTTTCCCGCCCCAGCTCAGTTCCAGAAGCGAGCCGCGCTCGGGCTTTGTTGGCCCCGATATTGTGCCGGACCCCAGCAGATCGCCTGTGTTCATCGGGCAGCCCGAGGTCGAGTGATGGGCCAGTTGCTGCGCCGAGGAATAGTACATCTCTTTGTAATTCGTTCTGGCGATTGTTGTGGCGGGCTTCCCTTCGGGTGCCATTGTTACCGACAGATCAATGTCATACAGCATCGGGCCGCAGTCTTTCAGGTGATCCAGCAACTCGAATTCGCGCGCAGGGGTGTCGCATCGGAACGGTTCCAGTGCCGCCTTGGTGACAATCCAGGGGCTGATGGATGTCGCTGTGGCCTTGGCTTGAAAGGGTCCAAGCGGCTGATATTCCCACGCCTGAATGTCACGCGCGGACCAATCGTTCAGCAGGACATAGCCAAAGATATTATTGTCGGCTTCTTGCACTGTGATGGGCCCATCCGAAGGCGTGCCCACGAGCGCGCCCATTTCCAGTTCTATGTCGAAACGACGGCTGGGCAAAAAGGCCGGGCGGTCGTGGTCGGGCGATTTCAACTGACCCCAAGGGCGGCGAATATCGGTGCCGGAAACCACCACCGAAGACGCGCGACCGTTATAGCCAATCGGAATGTGCAACCAGTTCGGCGGCAGGGCGTTATCGGGGCCACGGAACATGGTGCCGACATTCTGCGCGTGATGCCGTCCGGCGTAAAAATCGGTGTATTCGCTGACCGCGACAGGCATGTGCATCTCGGCGTCGCTTTGGGCGACCAGCAGGTGTTCAATGTCGGACCGTGTCTCGCTGCCCTCGGCCAGAAGGTCTGTCAGCCGGTCCCGCAGCGCAGCCCAGACCGCTGGGCCTTGTTCCATCAGCGGGTTCCAGAAGGGCAGGTCGAACAGCGGCTCGTCCGCCAATTGGATCAAACCTTCGGCTTCGGCGGCGGTGACATCAAAGATCATGTCACCGATCGCCACGCCGCAGCGCGGTTCATCGCCTTCGGTCGAGAATACGCCATAAGGCAGGTTGTTCAGCGGAAATGGGTGGTGGGCGTCATTGGCCGAAGCCACCCAGGATGTCTTTAAAGGCATCAGTGATCCTTGTTTTCTGATTTTTTAAGTATCCCGCAGGGATTTCAGGCCCAGCAGAAGGGCCGCCAAAATCATGAAGCTGCCACCGGCCCGATCCAACCACAGCCTGGCGGACCCTCTCAAGCGCGTGGCCAGCCAACTGGCGCTGCCGCCATATGCGGTCAGGAATAGCCCATCGAGTGTCAGGTATGTGGCCGAGAGGATTGCGAATTGTGGCCAGAACGGAAGCGCCCCGTCGATGAACAGGGGAAACAGCGCCGCGAAAAAAACCACGGCCTTGGGGTTCGCGGCCGAGGTGACAAAGCCCTGCGTCCAGAGCGCTTTGCGACTGGCAGGTCGCGCCGATTGGGTCTGCTTCCCTCCGGTTTTCACAATCATGCGAAGTCCAAGATAAACCAGATAAGCAACGCCCAGCCATTTGATCACCGCCAGCGCTGTGCCCGACGCTGCGATGATTGCGGCAAGGCCCAGTCCAGCCGCCAGCATCTGCAGCAGGTTCGCCGTCAGATCGCCTGCCGCTGTGAATAGGCCGCGCTTCAACCCGTTGGCCGCCGAATTCGACAGCATCAGCAACTGGCTGGGGCCCGGTGTACTCATCAACAGCAGCACTGTTGCGATATAGGTGATCCAGATATCGAAGCTCATCACTTTTTCCCCGGCGTACCGTCAAACTTTTTCTCAAGAGAGGTCCAGCAGTCAATGTAGTCATCCTGCAGCGGGGCTTCACTTGCTGCAAATCGGGTCAAATGCTGAGGGAACCGGGTTTCGAACATGAAGGACATGGTGTTGTCCAGCTTGTCTGGCCCAAGGTTGGAGTTTGACGCGTTGTCGAACGCCTCGCGGTCGGGGCCGTGCGGCAGCATCATGTTGTGCAGGCTCATTCCACCGGGAACAAAGCCCTGAGGTTTGGCGTCGTACTGGCCGTAGATGTTGCCCATCAGCTCGGACATGATGTTCTTATGGTACCACGGCGGACGGAACGTGTCTTCGGCCACCATCCAGCGTTCTCGGAATAGGACAAAGTCGATATTGGCCGTACCCGGCTGACCTGATGGGGCTGTCAGCACGGTAAAGATTGACGGATCGGGGTGATCGAACAGGATCGCTCCGACCGGGCAATACGTGCGTAGGTCGTATTTATAGGGCGCGTAATTGCCGTGCCATGCCACCACGTCCAGCGGGCTTTGACCGATCTTCGTCGTATGGAACTGACCACACCATTTGACAGTGACGGTCGAGGGAACCTCACGGTCCTCAAACGCAGCGACAGGGGCTTTGAAGTCGCGCGGATTGGCCATGCAATTGGCCCCGATTGGACCGCGGCCGGGCAATTCGAACTTTTGTCCGTAGTTTTCGCAGACAAACCCGCGCGCGGGACCTTCCAGAACCTCCACCCGGTACACCAGACCGCGCGGGATGATGGCGATCTCTTTCGGCTCGAGGTCGATGATCCCCAATTCGGTCGCAAAGCGCAGGCGGCCTTCCTGCGGCACAACCAGCAGCTCGGAATCGGCTGAGAAGAAGTAGTCATCCACCATGGATTCGGTGACCAGATAGATATGGCTGGCCATGCCCACCTGCGTGTTCACGTCGCCAGCCGTGGTCATGGTGCGCATCCCAGTCAGCCATGTCAGCCCTTCGTCCGAATGGGCCACCGCGTCCCAGCGGTACTGGCCCAGACTGATCACATCCGGATCAACAGAAGGTGCAGATTTCCAATAGGGCAGGTCGATCTTTTCGTAGCGATGCGAATGTTTTACCGAAGGCCGGATACGATAGCACCACGTCCGCTCGGGCGGGTTGGCCGTAAAGGCGGTGCCGCTGAGTTGCTCACCATACAATCCGTAATTGCAGCGCTGCGGGCTGTTCATCCCTTGGGGCAAAGCGCCGGGCAGGGCCTCGGTTTCGAAGTCGTTGCCAAAGCCGGGCATATAGCCTTCGTGCGTCCCTACCGGGCTGCTGGCTTGTGTCAGGCTGTGCGGATCAGTCGGACGATTCATCCCGTGTTCCTCCATTTGCTACTTGTCCGATAATAGTTGATTTTGTAACTAACAAGCATGACTAGCGCGGATTCCGACAAAAAAGATGAATTTGATCTGCGGGTTTTCCTGCCCTATCTGCTGAACCGGGCGGCCGAGGAAAGTTCGTTGGAGTTTCAGCGCGCCTATAAGGACCGGTATGGGATGTTGCGCACCGAGTGGCGCGTTTTGTTCCATCTGGGCAATTACGGCGAAATGACCGCGAAAGAGATTGGTGAGCGCGCGCGGATCCACAAGACTAAGATCAGTCGTGCGGTCAGCAGGCTTGAACAGCGCAGATATCTGGTACGCAAACGAAGCGACACAGATCGCAGGGTTGAAATACTGACGCTGACAGCCGCCGGGCAAACGGTTTATCGCGAATTATGCGATATTGCCCAGCGATACGACGCAAAGCTGGCGGGGATGTTCAGTGCGGACGAGGTTACCCTGTTGCGCCAAATGCTGCAGCGACTGGCGGATATGATGTGAGGACTGGTAATCTGTTCGTGATGACCCCAGATGAAACCCTGAGTGGACGCAGGATTTAGACATGACAGCCCCGGACCCCAACGCGGCGAAAACGAACGATCTTATCAATTGGCTGGTATCGCGCGGCCTAGCTGGTGCCGAAAAGGAAGAGCTTCTGGACGGGTACTGTACGCGCCTTGTCGATATGGGAGTGCCGCTGATGCGGTTTCACGCGGCGCAATCCGCGTTGCACCCGGTTTATGGCGGTACAGGCTATAGCTGGTACCAGGGGCGCGGCGGGGATTATCAAAAGTTCGAGTACTCGGAAGATGTCAGCGAGGATTGGCAGCAAAGCCCGCTTTTTGCCATTCTCAACGAAGATGTCGAGGTTGTGCATGAACGCATGGTGGATCAGAACGAACCCAGCCGGTTTCCCCTGATCAATGATCTCAGAGAGAGTGGGGCGACCGAATATTACGCGCGTGGGGTGACGTTTGATGTCCCGACCCATAACGCGCCGCGGGACGCCAAGAAGCCTGTGGATGGGGTGTTGCTGTCCTGGACGTCCAACGCACCAGAAGGGTTCCGTGACGGCGATCTGGAGTTGATAAATACCGCGTTGCCCCATTTGGGGTTGGCCCTGAAATCGGCGTCGAATGCGCGGGTATCAAAGGACCTGATGCGTGTCTATCTGGGGCGCGAAGCCGGTCGTCGTGTTCTTTCGGGCGAAATACGGCGAGGGTCTTTGCAGCAGATTGATGCCGTGATCTGGAACTTTGATCTGGAGGGGTTCACCAGCCTGTCCGAAGAATTGCCGGGCAGCGAAATTATCGACATGCTGAATGACTACCTGGCTGTGGCCGTCGGAGTGGTGCATGACAATGACGGAAACATCCTGAAGTTTATGGGCGACGGGCTGATGGCCATGTTCGACGTGGGCGAAATTGACGAAGACGCCCGTGCGGCCTTGAAGGCCGTGCCTATGCTGCAGGAACGCATCAGGACGCTGAACGAAGAGCGCAGCGCCGCTGGCCTTCCGGTTGCCAATTTCACGCTGGCCCTTCACGCGGGTGAGATTTTATACGGCAACATCGGGTCGGAAAGCCGCCTTGATTTCACTGTGATCGGGCCTGCGGTAAATCAGACGGCAAGGATCGCAGGTATGCACCGGTCGCTGGGTCAGCGCATTCTGATTTCAGACGATGTGGCGCAAGCGGCTATGCCCTGCAGTCAGGATTTGATCTCGGTCGGTCGTTACATGCTGCGCGGCGTGGCGGAACCGAAAGAGCTGTTTACCGTGTACAACGGTTAAAAGTCGATCTCGACGCCCGGCAGGTTCAGCTCTTTCATCATGTCACGCAGTTCCTGACGCGCGGCGATGTTCGAGATGTTGAGCTGCTTGACCCCGATATCCTTGAGGTCCAGCAAGGTCAGGCCACGTGGGAACAACTCGCGGAAAATCACGCGTTCGGAAAAGCCCGAGGCGACGCGGAAGCCAATGCGCTGCGATAGCATCTCGATCGCGCGTTGCATCTTTTCCTTGTTGACCATGCGCTGCGTGCCTACACGGTTGCGCACGACAACCCAGTCGATCGGTTTCAAACCCGCCTGCGCGCGCAACTGACGTGCGTTCCAGACCATCTCGGAATAGACCGACGGGCCGAGGATTTTCTCGCCCTTTGAATCAATCCGCGCCAGCAGGTCAAAGTCGATGAAGCTGTCATTCAGCGGCGTGATTAGCGTATCGGCCAGCGAATGCGCCACTTGGCTAAGACGTGTATGCGAGCCGGGGCAGTCAATCAGGATGAAATCGCTGTCGCTTTCCAATTCGGCAACTGCAGCAGACAGGCGGTGGTCATAGATGTTCTCGCCCGGCTTCAATTTGGTCGCGTCGATCTCGGGCAGGTCGTGGTGACGCGGTGTCGGCAGGGTCAGGTCCGAATTTTTAAGGAAATTAGAGCGATTTTCGAAATAGCGCCCCAAGCTGCGCTGCCGAAGATCAAGGTCTAGCGTGCTGACCTTATGGCCCAACCGTGCCAGTGCTGTGGCGACGTGCATCGAAACGGTCGACTTGCCTGCGCCGCCCTTTTCGTTCCCCACTACGATGATATGTGCCATGCCTGTATTCCCACATCCCGCCGTGTTTGACCACACGTTGTTGAAAACCACTATATGTTGTGGAAACGGGGAAGGGAAGAACCCGAAACACTGTGAACGCGCAATAAAATTCGCTGTTGCTGAAATCTCAGGGTGGATTTGGTCGCGCGCTTGCCAAACATTGCCACCTGTTTCACTGTCAAAATTACGAATTTGGATCAGGGGCTTGCAGTGGACCATCTGTTTCTGAATGTGCTGAACGTGGTCCTTCCCGTGCTGATCTGCGCCGGGATCGGGTACAGCCTGGCGTTGTTCAAAGCCCCGTTCGACAACAAGGTCATCGGTGGGATTGTGTCTCGGGTTGGGTATCCGACGCTGATCATCTCGCACCTTTCGACGACAAAGATCGCAGTGGCCACGTTCTTGGACGTGATGGCTGCGGCGGCGCTGGCGATTGCAGGCTTTGGCGCATTGGGGTTTGTGGCGCTCAGGGCCATGCGCCTGCCGGTTCGCGCGTTTCTGGCGCCCTTGATGCACGGCAATGTCGGCAATATCGGTCTGCCGATTACGCTTTTGGCGCTGGGCGACGCTGGGATGGCCTATACGATGGGATTTGTGGTGGTCGTCCTGATCAGCATCTTCACCGTGGGTATGTGGATTCCGGCAGGTGAATTTTCCCCGAAGAAACTGGCCACGTCCCCGATCATCTACGCGGTTATTGTTTCACTGGCGCTGATGGCGACGGGGTACAGCCTGCCGCAACCTGTGGCCAAGTCGTTTGATCTTCTTGGCGGTCTTTCCATCCCGCTGATGCTTTTGACACTTGGTCACACGCTGGCAAGCCTTCAGGTGCACCGCCTCGGCCGCGCTGTGATCCTGACCGTGTTGCACCTGATTATGGCGACTGTGATAGCAACCGCTTTGGTTTGGGCATTCGGCTTTACCGGGGCAGAGCGCGGGGCGGTTATCCTTTGCTGTCTGATGCCGTCATCGGTGGCGACCTACCTGTTTATTGATCAGCACATGCCGGAATACGGCCCGGACGTGGCCGGATTTATTCTGGTATCCACACTGGCAACGATCGTCGTTTTGCCGTTGGCCCTGTCCTATTGGATCTGAGGCTGTGCGCTGGGCAGAAACCTGCTAAGGTGTTGATGTGGCGTCCCAAAGACGTCAGGTGGGTTTGAGGGCGGAGCGATGTCACAGACGAATTCACATCCCAATGGCGCACGGGTTGTTCTGGCTATGACCGCGATCTGCATGATGGTTGTTGGGTTCAACACCACGGCAGTCGCGACCATCCTGCCCAACCTCAAGGCCGAGTTCGACCTGACCCCGTCGGGCCTGCAATGGGTTATGGCGACTTACACCGTCGCCAGCGCCACCTTGGTGACTATCGTCAGTCGGTTGGGGGATATCACGGGCAAGATGGGCGTGTTCTTCTTTGGCATGGTCGTCTTCGCGGTTGGGTCCTCTCTTGTTCTTTTCGCCCAAGATGGCACGATGCTTTTGCTTGGGCGCGGCGCACAAGGGGCGGGCGCTGCGGCGTTGTTTGGCACTTCTCTGTCGTTGTTGACTGCGGCGACGCCCGAGGAACAACGCGCCAGCGTGACCGGAGCCTGGGGCGCCATCGTAGGCTTGGCAATTGGCGTTGGTCCAATTGTTGGTGGTGCCTTTGCCCATTACGTCAGTTGGCGCGCCGTGTTTGCAACCGATCTGATCCTTTTGGTGATCGCGTTTGTCATCGGTTTGAACGTCAGCAAGCAAAAATATGTCCCGGATACGCGTCTGGCCGGGGCGCGGTTCGATTTTCTGGGGGCCATTGCAATCCTGCTGTTTCTGGGGCCGTTGTCTTTTGCGCTCAGCAACGGGGAAAGCAACGGTTGGGGCACGCCCATGACGCTGGTGCCGCTGGCCGTCGCAGCGCTGGCAACTGTCGGTATTGTTCTCGCAGCGCGCCGCAGTGATGATCCGCTGATCGAGCTGAGGTATTTTCGCCATCCACGCTATTTCATGGCCGCGGCAGGGATGTTTTTCACCGGCTTCACGCTGTTTGGGTTCTTTGTCTATTTTAACACTTTCGTACAGTCGCCGGACGCCTTTGGGTATTCCTCCGTAGGCGCCGGGCTTGCGATCATGCCGCTCAGCCTTAGCATGTTCGTGATTTCGGTCACGGCACCGCGGTTTCTGGCCCCCTACAGCTTCCGGTGGCCCGTTGTCATCGGATTGGGGGCGATGGCGTGCGGGTTCCTGTTGCTGATGGCCACAACGAATAACACGCAGTATGGCGAAATCTGGTGGAAGCTAATGGTCGTTGGGATCGGGCTGGGCATCTGTTTCTCGCTTTTGCCGCGCCTCGGCCTGCGACTGCTGCCGGAAGAGCATGTGGGGCAGGGGTCGGGCGTGATAAACGCATGTCTCTATTTTGGGGCAACTCTGGGGGCGGTCGTGTGCGGACTTGCCGAAGCGATCACCACCCGTCGCGGCCTGTCTGAGGTGATTAACGCCTTGCCCGCAGGCTCGACGCAGCGCGAAGATCTGGCCCATGCGCTGACGCACGGTACGCCCAACCAGATTCAGCAGTTGATCGCCGGGATGGATCCGCAAAGTGGAACGGCATTGGCCAAAGCCTTGCGGGATTTGCAGGACAACGCCTTTGACAGCGCGATGATGATCACGGCCATTGCTGCACTGATTGGAATGGTGCTGGCGCTGCTGCTGCTGCGTGGGCCGGTGCCGCCATTGCACAGCGCGGCCGGGTTAACGCGTAAGGCGCAGTAAGCAGGCTCTGGATGCCTCCTCGGGTTTTTTCGTCGCCTGCGCTGACACTATAGTTCTTTGTGCAGATAGCAGCGTCCAAAGACCCTTGCTGTGTCGGAAAAAGAAAAAGGCCGCCCGAAGGGACGGCCTTTTGCAATTGAACCGGGTTAGGCTTAGAAGCCTAGACCTTCGTATTTCTTCTTGAACTTCGACACGCGGCCGCCGGCGTCCATCAGGCGCGCGCCGCCACCGGTCCATGCGGGGTGCACGGAGGGGTCGATTTCCAAGGCCAACTGGTCGCCTTCGGCGCCCCAGGTGGATTTCATCTGAACCACGGTGCCATCGGTCAGTTTGACGTCGATGATGTGGTAGTCGGGATGGATGTCTTTTTTCATCTTTCCGCTCCTTACGCCTCGGCGCCAGCCTTGGGCTTGTAGTTGGTGACCTCTGCGATACGTGCGGATTTACCGCGACGGGTGCGCAGATAGTACAGTTTGGCGCGACGGACGCGACCGCGGCGGACAACGGTGATGCTGTCGATGTTGGTCGAATGCAGCGGGAACACACGCTCCACGCCTTCGCCGAACGAAATTTTGCGGACGGTGAACGAACCGGCGATGCCGCTGCCACCTTTGCGCGCGATGCAGACACCTTCGTAGTTCTGCACACGGGTACGCGACCCTTCGGTCACTTTAAAGCCGACACGGATGGTGTCACCGGCTTTGAAATCGGGGATATCTTTCCCCAGGGCGGCAATCTGTTCCGCCTCAAGCTGTGCGATCAAGTCCATCGCATTCACTCCTATCTGCTCGTGGTTGGTCCACGAAGTTTGGGCACGGGCTGAGAGCTCTTGGTCTTCACCGGGTCCTGCGTACAGCCCGCCAGAGGTCAGATCGAATGTTCCTTGGTGCGGTTTGTTCCGCCGCGCCGGGGCCGAAGAAAGCCGGGCGTCACGACATGGACCAAACCAAAACACCGGAGTCGCGCAAATGCGGCACCGGATTGCGGTCGTTTAAGGGCTTTGAACGCAGGGATCAAGCCCAAATCGTCATATTTTACAGGGCCGGTTGGTGAGTTTTCGCCACCCAAAAACAACACCGTTGCCTTACGGGGTCGATCAGGCATTCTGGAAGGCAATTATACGAGCAGAAATTTATACAGGAACAGATCATGCGCACAGCTCTGATGCTGGCATTCATTGCCTTTGCGACCCTGTCTTGCGGTCGCAACAGCCCTCCGCCGCAGCAGGTCGAGGCCAAAGCCTTTCTGGATACAACGTCGCCTTCGGTGGTCTTCCCATCCTTTGGCGATGCCGACCCCCATGACTGGGAGGGGCGGCATCCCGGTCAATACCCGGTGCACGGGCTGGACGTGTCGCGGTGGCAGGGGCCAATCGACTGGCGGCGCGCCAAGGCGTCAGGTGTCAGCTTCGTATTCATCAAGGCCACCGAGGGCGGGGACGTCGCAGACCCGATGTTTGAAGCGCATCGCGGCGGCGCGCGCGCGGCTGGGGTACCATGGGGCGCGTATCACTATTACTATTTCTGCCGTCCCGCCCATGAGCAGGCGCGCTGGTTCATCCAGAACGTGCCCCGAGGATCAGACCTGCCGCATGTGCTGGACATGGAGTGGACGCCGCATTCCAAGACCTGCACTTTGCGCCCCGATGGCGCAACCGTTCGGGCCGAGGCACAGCGGTTCCTTGATATTTTGGAACGTCACTATGGGCGCCGTCCGATCGTCTATACGACCGTGGATTTCTATGGCGATACAGAAATCGGCCGCCTGCCAAAGACCGAATTCTGGCTGCGGTCTGTCGCGGGGCATCCGCGCACCGTTTATCCCAAAGCGGTCTGGCGGTTTTGGCAGTACACCGGAACCGGGCTGGTTCCCGGCGTAGATGGGCCGGTGGATATCAATACGTTCAATGGCCCGCCCGATATCTGGACGCGGTGGAAAGCAGGTTAGTCGCGCGACTTGCGATAGGCGTCCCACAGGTCGGGCCGGCGTTCGCGGGTGATCTGCTCGGACATGTCGTGCCGCCAATCAGCGATGCGACCGTGGTGACCGGACATCAGGATATCGGGGATTGCACGCCCCTTCCATTCGGCGGGGCGAGTATATTGCGGGTGTTCCAACAGCCCGGATGAAAAGCTTTCCTCCTCGGCTGAGGCTTGGTTGCCCAAAACGCCGGGGATCAGACGCACCGTTGCGTCAATCAGCGCCTGAGCGGCGATTTCGCCGCCTGTCATGACAAAATCGCCCAACGAGACCTCCTGAACGCCGTAATGCTCAAGCACACGCTCGTCCACGCCCTCAAACCGACCGCAAAGCAGGGTCATGCCGTCACAACGCGCAAGGTTCTGCATCATGCGCTGGTCCATCCGGCGTCCGCGCGGGCTGAGATAGATCAACGGCCAATTCCCACGCACCCCCGCCATCGTATGTTCAATCGCCTCGCCCAAAACATCGGCGCGCAGAACCATTCCTGCGCCGCCTCCGGCTGGGGTGTCGTCCACATTGCGGTGCTTGCCAACGCCGAACTGACGCAGGTCGATTGTCTCTAGCTGCCACAACCCTTCTTGCAATGCTTTGCCAGTCAGACTTTCGCCCAGCACACCGGGAAAGGCCGACGGGAACAGCGTGATGATCTTTGCTTTCCACACGCCGTGCAGGTCCGGTGTTGGGGTCAGCAGTTCACGCGGTTTCAGGGTCGGTCGGATCGCCTTGCGACCGTGGGACTTTGAAGGTTTGTCAGTCATATCGTGCCAATCAGAGCCTTTTGCGCGTGTTCGACGATGGCCTTCTTTTGCGCGACCAGAGCGGCCTCGTCCAGACGAGAACGATTCAGGTCCAGCAATTCTGCCAGAACGTCCTCTGGCAGTCTGGGGTTGGAGTGTGCAGGCGGGGCCAGCAGGTTGGCTTTTTCTTGGTGCAGGTCCAGAAAATCTGCAAAAGGCGCACCCGGGCCAAACCGCAGCTTTTGCAAATCTTCCAGCCACTCGGACAGAACCGTGACATTCGGAAGCGCTTCGCTAATCCGGTCCACTGTGGCTTGCAGCGGGGCGAGGGTCTCCATGCTTTCGCAATATGTTTCGAGATCCTGCACTTGACGCATACGTTGCAGATCGTGCGCCCAAAGGCTGCGCAGCCAGCTTCCGCGCTGCCGAAGGGACAGGTAGACGGTAATCTCGACCTCTTGCCCGGAAAACCTATGCCGGACAGCGTTCACAAGGCTGGCCGCAAGCTCGGGCGCGGCGGCGTAACCTTGTTCCAGATTACGGCTGGGACGGAGGCCCGCGAAATTCTCTTCGCTGACAATCAACCCGCGCTTTTCACCGAAATCGAGCGTATCCAGAAAGGCCGATATCTGGCGTTCGAACTCTGAAAGAGTCCCGGCCAGCCCATAGACGGAATGATTGGTGGCGGCCCGTGAAAGACCGGAATTGCGCGTGCGGTAAGGAAGCACCAGCGCAAAGTGGGGCCAGATCAGTTCGCGGTTTTCGAAAAGAAAAGACTGTGCAGCTGTAGTGCCTGTTTTATGTAAACCCAAATGCAGCAGGATTCGCCGCATCAGATCAAACCTTCAGGGGGATCGGCGACGATACGGCCTTTTTCAAGGTCAACGGTCGGAACGGCCTCAAGCGTGAAAGGCAGCAGGACGGTGGATTTCAGCCCCGACCCGTGCAATTCCAACAAATCAGCGGCGCCGTGGTTTTGCACCGACTTTACCCGGCCCAGCAGGGTGCCGCCGGTGTCATAGACCTCAAGCCCGATCAGGTCGGTATGATAGAACTCATCATCCGGCAATGAAGGCAATTGATCACGGCGCGCAAACAGGCGCAGACCCTTCAGCGCATCAGCCTGTTCCTTGGTCTCGATGCCGCCCAACCGGGCAGCGAAACCATTCTTGATCAAACGGGTCAGGACCAGAGGGTACCGCTCGTCGCCCGCCTCGTTGGTCAGGGGCGAATAGGCTTCGATATCTTCGGGGACGGCGCAGTAGCTTTTCAGCCGCACTTCGCCGCGCACGCCATACGACCCGGCAATACTGCCGACGCAGATCAGATCACTCATTTGTCCCATCCGTCACACATAGCCCGTCTTCCCATTGCCCGCGTGTTTCGCACACCTCGCGCTGGTTCGAGCGTTCGAAGAACACGCCGACAATAAAGGCGATCATCATCAGAATGGGAAGGCGTAACAATCCGAACATCTGCTTAGCGCACCTCGACAGGCAGGCTGTCGTTGCGGTTTTCCCATCCGACTTGCTCCAGTTCGGGCGTGTCCGATACGTCTTTGGGATATCCAACGCAGAAATAACCGATCAGCCGCCAATCATCAGGCACATCCAGATCGCGCGCCATCTGGTCAGGGTCAAGAATGGACACCCAGCCCAGCCCCAGCCCCTCAGCCCGCAAAGCCAGCCAGAACAGGGTTATGGCTGAAACTACGGAATAGCGCCGCATCTCGGGCATTGTGCCTGCGCCCAGACCTTGCCCCTTGTCGGTGGCGTCGTCGCAGAACACGGCCAGTTGCACCGGGGCCTCTTGCATCCCCGACAGTTTCAGGCGGCTGTATAGCTGCGCCTTTTCGCCAGAATAGCCTTCCAACGCCTGCGCGTTGGCGGTTTGAAAATTTCGCAGCGCCGCGTCGCGCGCGGGCTGACTTTCGACGCGGATCACGCGCCAGGGTTCGCTCAGCCCCACCGAAGGGGCCAACCGAAACGCGTCGAGGCAGCGCGTCAGCACTGCCTCGTCAATGGCGTCGGTGCGGAACCGGCGCACATCACGCCGGAGCCGCAGCAACAGGTCAAACTGCGTGCGAAAATCGTCGGTGAACGTCTGATCCCGCACGCGCCCGCCTGCTTATTCTTCTGCAGCCGCTTCTTCAGCCGGTGCAGCAGCAGCTTCTGCCGCTTCAGCAGCCTTGGCCGCTTTTTCTTCGGCGCGCTCTTGGGCTTTCTTGCCCGGGGTACCCTTGTTGGGGTTGTTGCGCTCGGCTTTGTCACGGGTGCCGGCAGCTTCCAGCATACGTGCGATCCGGTCGGTGGGCTGGGCGCCCTGATCCAGCCAGTACTGGATGCGCTCCATGTTCATTTTCACGCGCTCTTCGCTGTCTTTGGGCAGCAGCGGGTTGTAGGTGCCCAGTTTCTCGATGAAACGGCCGTCGCGGGGCATACGGCTGTCGGCCGCCACGATGCGGTAGAAAGGACGCTTTTTCGAGCCGCCGCGAGCGAGACGAATTTTCATTGCCATGGTGGTATCTCCTTTGAATGGCATCACGCCAGAGGCGTGTATTTTTTAAAGACCGGGGTCTTGTCCGGCTATTCTTGGTATTTGTGGAAACGGCAGGTTATTCCTGATGTTTCCGGTGGTGTCGGATGACTTCCTGAATGATGAAATTCAGAAAAGCCTTGGCGAAGTCAGGGTCCAGATCGGCCTCTTTCGCCAGGTCTTCTAACCGAGCGATCTGCGCGGCTTCGCGCGTAGGATCGGACGGGGGAAGGTCGTGTTCTGCCTTGAGCTTGCCAACGGCCTGCGTGTGCTTGAACCGCTCGCCCAGCGTATAGACAAGGATCGCATCCAGCCGGTCGATGCTTTCGCGATGCTCTTTCAACAGCGTGGCAGCCTGTGTCACGGGGTTGGTCATTGGGCGGTCCTCTCAGGCGTCAAAGCAGGGTCGGAAATATCGAGTTTCGGGTGCCGCCAAACCTGGCAGGGGGTGCCGACAACCTCGCCTTCGCGCTCGTACGTGGCACCAAGACGTTCCGCAAGCGCGCGCGAGCGGTCATTGTCATGGGCGATGTACGAGATCGGAGCGTTCAAACCCTGATGGCGTGCGGCATAGGCGCGGGCTGCTTTTGCGGCTTCAAAAGCGATGCCTTTGCCTTCGAACCCGTCCATGACGACCCAACCCAGTTCGGGTTCGTCCCAGCCCGGCGCGTTGATCATTCCTGTCCAGCCCGCAAACGCGTTGCTGGCCTTCTCGACGATATGCCAGCCGCCATAACCCAGCACCGCCCAGTGCCCGAACCGCCCCATGAACGAACGCCATGTTTCCAGCGCCGTTTTGGGGCCGCCGACCATGCGGCTGCGTTCGGATGCAAAGAATGCTGTCATCGCAGGCAAATCGTCTTGATGAGGGGCGCGCAGGATCAGATTATCGGTCTCGACAGTGGGGATGGTGAAAGAGGTCATGCGTAAGCCTCCATCCCGCCTTGCAGCTCATCCGGGTGAGGATGGCGATACACAACATCCGCAGGGTCCGGGCGCGCTGAGGATTTGTCTTCGATCGCACCCAAACGTTTTGCCAAAGCAATCGAGCGCGCGTTGTCGTTGTCGATATAGCTGACCAACGTGCTAAGCCCTGTATTTTCAAAGGCCCAATCGCGCGCCGCGCAAGCCGCCTCAAACGCTAGTCCTTGACCCTCAAAGCCTGGGAAGATGCACCACCCCAATTCCACTTCGGGGAAACGCGGCGGTTTGTTGACGCCAACCTGCCCAATGAGTTCGCCAGTTTCGGTCAGATCTACGGCCCAACTGCCATAGCCCAGCCATTGCCAACTGGTGACTTCCGCACCCAGCCAACGCCACAAATCGTCATCTGAAATGGGCCCACCCATATACTTTGCCCACTCCGACGCGAATAGCGCAGCCATTGGCTTGAAATCCTCAAGCCGATGATGGCGCAGCGTCAGGCGCGCAGTGGTTATGGTGGGGGCGACGGTCACAGTTTACTTCTTCTTCCCAAAGCCGCTGAGGCCCGGAGGCAGCGCCATGCCGCCACCCATTCCGGGCATGCCGCCGGGCATCTTGCCCATCGCCTTTGCCGCCTGTTCCAGTGCCTTGGGGTCCATGCCCGCAGCCATTTCCTCGGGCGAGGGGCCGCCTTTGCCGAACATGCCTTTCATGGCCTGTTTCAGCATCTTGCCTTTGCCCATCTTGCCCATCTTTTTCATCATGTCCGACATCTGCCGGTGCATCTTGAGCAGCTTGTTGAGGTCGCTGACTTCCATCCCCGAACCCGCCGCGATCCGCTTTTTGCGGCTGGCCTGCAATAGCTGCGGATTGGCGCGCTCGCGTTTGGTCATCGACTGGATCATGGCGATCTGGCGCTTGAGCACCTTGTCGTCCATGCCTGCTTCTTCGACCTGCTTGGCCATTTTGCCCATGCCCGGCATCATGCCCATCATTCCCTGCATGCCGCCCATCTGGATCATCTGCTCTAGCTGCATTTTCAGGTCGTTCATGTTGAACTGACCCTTGACCATGCGCTTCATCATGCGCTCGGTCTGTTCCATCTCCATCGTTTCCTGGGCCTTTTCGACCAAGGCAACGATGTCGCCCATGCCCAGAATACGACCGGCGATCCGGTCCGGCTCGAAGGTTTCGAGCGCGTCCATTTTTTCGCCCAGGCCGACAAAGCGAATGGGCTTGCCAGTGACCGCGCGCATCGACAGCGCCGCACCACCGCGCCCGTCGCCGTCCATACGGGTCAGGACCACGCCCGAGATGCCGACCTTGGCGTCGAACTCTTCGGCGACTTCAACGGCGACCTGACCGGTCAGACCGTCGACGACCAGCAAGGTCTCGCGCGGATCGACCGCGTTGCGGACCTGCTCGACCTCGTCCATCAGGACTTCGTCGATATGCAGTCGACCCGCGGTGTCCAGCATGTAGACGTCATAGCCGCCTAGCGTCGCCTGCTGTTTGGCACGCTTGGCAATGTCGACGGGTTTCTGGCCCGGCACGATTGGCAGGGTATCGACGCCGACCTGCGTGCCCAGAACGGCCAACTGATCCATCGCCGCCGGGCGATAGACGTCGAGCGAGGCCATCAGGACCTTCTTGCCCTCTTTCTCTTTCAGGCGCTTGGCCAGCTTACCGGTGGTGGTCGTCTTACCCGAGCCTTGCAGGCCGACCATCAGGATCGGGGCGGGCGGGTTGTCGATCTTCAGTTTGCCGGGGTCTTCTTCGCCCCGCAGGGTATCGACCAGCGCGTCATGTACGATCTTGACGACCTGCTGACCGGGGGTGATCGACTTGGTGACGGCCTGACCGGTTGCCTGTTCCTGTACCTTCTTGACGAATTCACGTGCAACCGGCAGCGAGACATCGGCCTCAAGAAGCGCAACGCGAACTTCGCGCAGAGCGGTCTTGACGTCTTCTTCAGACAGCGCGCCCTGTTTGGTCAGCCGGTCAAAGACGCCAGAAAGGCGTTCGGATAGATTTTCAAACATGCCTTCGGCCTCCTTAGCCGGTTATCTGGTGGCGCTTCTCAGATAAGAAGCACGGGTTAAATGCACAATTGCCCCCTCCCACTGAATTAGACGTGGGGGTAATGCCAAATGGCATTGCCCCCACGGGCGAAACTCGCTGGTGGGGGGCGATCCCTGAACGACTCAAGGGACCGGAAGGTCAGACGCTTCCGGATGTTTGGATGGGGCTTTAGGCCGATTGATCGTCAGAGTCAACCGCGCGTGCTGGAAGCCAATCATTGACGGCATCGACCATCCGATGAGACCCGTGCCCGCTGACATAGGCGCTGACGATGGGGTGGCGTCCCGCGCTCATGCCTTGGTCGAGGATCAAGACGGGCCGGTGCATCGTGCTGGAGCCGTTGTTGCCGTTCGACGTAGTGGTCTCGACCTCGGCATGTGAAAGGTTGGACAAAACATGCCGTACCGTTTCATAGCCAAAGATGGATTGCCGCCGGATCAGAATGCTGTCGGTTTTGCGGTCCAGAATGACCTGCACGCGGCGAACAAATACGCAGAACGCAATAAATCCCATGCCGCCGCCAAACAGCGCGACGAAAATGCCGGACCGGTCGCCTTCGGCAATCATCGACAGGCCAGCCCCGACAAAGCAGAGAATGAAGAAGACCAGCATAATGCCAATCAGCCACGGCCTGTTGGACAGGATCAGTTGGTTTGGTGTCTTGCACGTCACTTTCATGGCCGGACGCTAACATTGAAATCCCATGCTGTCGTGGCTTGAAATTACCGCCACGGTACGCGATGAGCGCAAAAAATTCAGGAGAGTATCATGGACGCCTCATCTGCCTTTCAGGATACATTGCCGCTCAGCTCTGACGCGTTGCTGGCCAAATTGGATGAGTGGGGGCTGGCCTACAGGCTGCACACCCATGTCCCTCTGCGCACGGTGGAGGAGTCAAAGGCGGTTGAAGATCAGTTCATGGTCCCCGGTGAGAGCGCGCTGCGCCTGAAAAACCTTTATCTGCGCGATAAGAAAAAGCGGAACTATCAGGTGACGTTGGAACAAAGCCGAGACATAGACCTTAAGGCGTTGGGCGCGGAACTGGGCGTTGGGAACCTTTCGTTCGGTTCGGCGGATCGGCTGATGCAGAACCTTGGAATTCGGCCCGGCGCGGTCAGCCCGCTGGCGATGATAAACGGTGTGGAAAACAACGTCCGGTTCTTTATGGATGCAGCGGGGCAGCAGGCCGACGTGATTTATATGCACCCGCTGGTCAACGACCGCACCGTTGCAATGGCGCGCGGGGACCTGATGGCGTTTTTCGACCGGATCGGCTGTGACGTGACTTGGCTGCCCTGATCAGGCTCCAAGTGCCTCTTTTAACGCTGCTGCGACATGCGCTGCCGAGGGATTGACGAATAGATGCCCGTCCGCCTCGAACACGGCGTCGTCCAGATTGTCGGGGAAGGCCAGCGGCAGTTCGGTGCAGGCCAGTAGGATCGCGGTTCCGGGCTTGGCGTGTTTGTTGCAATAGGCCACCAGCCGGGCCCGCGCCGTTTCTGATGCGCCGCCGTAGAAATCCGTGTCGATCATATTCTGCATCTCGGCAATCTCGGCGTCCGGCAGGGGCGCGTTGGCATTAATCTGGGCCTTGGCCAACCTATCGGCATAGTTCGATGCCTGCATCGTAACAGTCGTGCCCAGAACCAGGGCCTGCGTGGGTTCGGTTGCGGCGGTTGCTTCGGCTGCGGCGTCGAAGATACTGAGGATCGGCATGGAAACGCCCTGCCGGATCGCGTGCAGGCGCATGTGCGGCGTGTTGGAGGCGATAATGCCGAAATCGCAACCCGCATGTTCCAGGGTCAGCAAGGCATCGCGAAAGACGGCGTCAAAGGTGGCCCAGCTTTCCTCATCCCCGGCGAGGCCTCTCAATGAGCGGGTCTTGGCCTGTGTGACAGATTCGATTGTCATGGGCGGGATCGGCAGGGGGGATTCATGACCACGCTCTGCAAAATATTGCCCGGCGCCTTGCGCGATGGCCCTGTAATAATCAACGGTTGAGGCCCAGCCCACACCGCCCAAAATTCCGATTTTCTTCATAATAAACGTCCAGTCTGCGCAATCGTGTTCAATTGCAGACTGGACGTTTGAATATGCAAAGACCAGAGGTCAATCAGGCGGCCAGTTCTGAAACAGCCTGACGCGCGTTGTCCAGCGTGGCTTCGGGGTCCAGTGCCATCTGATCAGCGGCAATAACATCGACAGCGTGAATGCCGATAAAGCCCAGCACGTGTTTGGCATAGTCAGTGGCAAAGTCTATGTCTGACCCCACAGCCGTTCCGCCCGACGCGATGGCCAGTACAGCGCGTTTGCCTTCCAATAGGCCTTTGGGGCCGTTCTCGGTATAGGAAAAGGTCAATCCAACCCTGGCAACAAGGTCTATCCAAGCTTTGAAGGCCGCCGGGACCGAGAAGTTATAGATCGGTAGGCCGATGACGATCGTATCCGTCTGCTGCAACTCTGCTACCAGTTCGTCAGACAGGGAAAGTTGGTCACGCTGAACTTCGTCGCGCTGATCGGCTGGGGTAAAGTTCGCAGCAATCCAGTCCTCGGTCAAAAGCGGCAGCGGAGTCGCCAGATCACGGCGAATGATACGTCCGGCGTTCAGGTGTTTCACGATCCGGTCGGACAAGTCACGGGTGGTAGATCCTTCGCGGCGGGCCGAGGCGTCTATATGCAGGATGGTCTTGGTCATTGGGTTCAGTCCTGATTGAGTAAGGTTTTTCGCTCTGATCCCAATATGATTGTTGCGTCTACGAACAAAACTCTGATACTCCAACAGTGAATGTTGAAATTTGCACAATGGAACCGATGCAATGGACAATTGGGATGAGGTGAGAACCGCCTATCAGGTCGCGCGAATGGGTACGGTCAGCGGCGCGGCCGAAATACTGGGTGTGCATCATGCCACGGTCATCCGGCATATCGATGCAATCGAGGCGCGGTTGGGGATCAAACTGTTCCAGCGTCATGCGCGCGGCTACACCCCCACTGAGGCCGGGGAAGACCTGCTGCGCGTCGCGCAGGCAACCGAAGATCAGTTCAACCAACTGGTCGGGCGCATGAAAGGTCGCGGGGATGATGTGTCGGGCGAGTTGGTTGTAACGTCACTGTCTTCTTTGGCACCCTTGGTCGTTCCGGTCCTGAGCGAGTTTCAACGCGTGCACCCGGACCTGATCGTGCGCTACCTGACCGGCGACAGGTTGTTTCGATTGGAATACGGCGAGGCGCATGTGGCCATCCGTGCGGGCTCGGCTCCTGATCAGCCAGACAATGTTGTGCAACCTTTCATCACGCAGGAAGTCGGTCTCTATGCCAGTAGGGATTATATTGACCGATACGGCAAGCCGGCGACCATCGAGGATTTTGCAAACCACTACTTCGTCAGCACGGATGATGAAAACAGCCGCGCTCCGTTTTCACGCTGGTTACGTCAGACAGTGCCGGTCGAACGGATCACGTTCCGCTGCACGAACAACTTTTGCATTCGCGAGGCTGTGCTGTCCGGCGCAGGTATAGGTTTCATGGCCCGGTGGGAGGCCGCTCGCGATCCGAGTCTGGTCGAGGTCATTAAGCCGATGCCGGAATGGTTCGGCAATTTGTGGCTGGTCACTCATGTTGACCTGCATCGCACGACCAAGGTGCAGGCGTTCCTGACCTTTTTGAAAGAACAATCCAAAAGTTGGTTGCCATGAGCCCGCAAGCCCGTGGCCATTTGGCCATGCTTATTTTTTCAGCGTTGGTGGCGGGCAGTTTCTCATTGGGTTCCATGATCGCCAACAAAATTGCCCCCGAGGTGGTTACGGCGGCACGGTTCGCAATTGCTGCGGTAGTGATCGGGGTTGCTGCGTTTTTGACAACCGGTCTGCCGCGCAGCGCAGCACGAGCGCCCTGGCGCTATCTGGTGCTGGGCGGGCTATTTGCCACCTATTTCGTTCTTATGTTCCATGGCCTGAAAACAGCCCCACCTGTCAGTGCCGCAGCCGTCTTTACCCTGACGCCGGTTCTGTCCGCCGTGGCGGGCTGGGTTTTGCTTCGACAAGTGACCACACCCCGAATGGCGTTGGCGCTTACCATCGGGGCAGTCGGCGCGCTGTGGGTTATTTTCAGGGCGGATTGGCAGGCATTTACGGCCTTCCAGATCGGGACCGGAGAAATCATCTATTTCTGGGGGTGCGTCGCGCATGCGATCTACACACCTATGGTGCGCAAGCTCAACCGCGGTGAACCGGCGGTCGTGTTTGCATTTGGTACGATATTGGCAGGGTGCCTGATGCTGACGCTGTATGGCTGGTCCGACATTCGTGCAACCGATTGGGCAAACCTGCCAATGATCGTTTGGGCCGGATTGCTGTACGTCTCGATTTTTGCCACGGCGGCTAGTTTTGTGCTGGTTCAGTTCTCGGCCCTGCACCTGCCGTCCGCTAAAGTGATGGCATACACGTATCTTGTGCCCAGTTGGGTGATCCTGTGGGAAATTGCGCTTGGAAATGGTGTCCCGGCTGCATTGATCCTGGTTGGTGTGGTTCTGACCTGTGCCGCGTTGCTCATGCTGTTGCGTCCGGACGAGGTACCTGATGCAAAGCCCGCTCTTGAGGCAGATCAAAGCTGATACATGCGGGTTTTCCTATGCTCGAGCCAAGGAGGGTTGCACCATGTATAACCACATCATGTTTCCGGTTGACCTGCATTTGCCGCCCGAGGTTCGCAAAGCCGCAAATGTCGCCGCCGAAATTGCCAAGTGGCAAGGTGCCAAGATCACAGTTGTGAGCGTCACGGGAACCCAGCCCGGTGACCCCGTCCAAACAGACGCCACAATCGGCGATAACCTACGGGAATTTGCGGATCATCTGGCCAAGAACAGCGGCACAGAAGTCGCCTTTCAAAATATCCATTCGGTTGACGTCGCGGTCGAGGTGGACGCAGATCTGGCCAAGGCAGCGGAAGACATCGGTGCGGACCTGATCATGGTCGGCACACATGCGCCCCGTATCATGGATTATATCCTATCAAGCCACGCCGGGTATCTGGCCAAGCACGCCCGCGTTTCCGTCTTTGTCGTGCGGTGACTGCGTTATTCTTCTGCAGTCGGTAGCTCGACTTCGAGGAACCGTTCGAACGCGTCTAGGTTTACCGGCTCGAACTGTCCAAACCCTTGCATCCAGACCGACGCGGCCCTCAGCGCGTCGGGCTCAAGCTTACACCACTTTACCCGCCCGCGTTTTTCCTGACTGATCAACCCGGCCTTGGTCAGGATCACCAGATGTTTCGAGATCGCCGCTAAGGACATCTCGAACGGTTCGGCTACGTCGGTCACGGCCATGTCGTCCTCAAGCAACATCGCAAGGATGGTGCGGCGGGTGGGGTCGGCGAGGGCGGCAAAGACTGTATCGAGATCGTTGGACATGGTTCCGCTGAACCACAGCGCCCGGGTTTGGTCAACCATTTGGTTGAATATGCGATTTCAGCGGTTTTGAGCGCAAGTCGTCCGGTGCGGCTGACGTGTCAGGCTGGTGGCGTGAAGGAAAATGAATTAAAAACAAATACT
The DNA here is from genome assembly GCF_013034565.1 of Ruegeria sp. HKCCA5491. Lineage (NCBI taxonomy): Bacteria > Pseudomonadati > Pseudomonadota > Alphaproteobacteria > Rhodobacterales > Roseobacteraceae > Ruegeria > Ruegeria sp. HKCCA5491. The sequence continues at coordinate 57,422 of NZ_WQGG01000016.1, read as the reverse complement.
TAAATTGATCTTATCCGAGCGTTCAATGCCGTTGACTCTGCACGCCGTGCCCCTTAGCACCCTACCCAAGACTGTGCGAAGGAAACGCCCGTGACTGATGATGACCAAAAGCAGCGTATGGCGCAGCTTGAGGCCAAGATCGACGCGGCGAAAAAGGCCAAAGAGCCACCCAAGCGCGCAGACAGTGACATATCCGGCGGCGAGCTTGCCTGGAGGATGGTCATCGAAATGGTATCCGGTCTGGGGATCGGATTTGGCATCGGATACGGGCTGGACAGCCTGCTCGGGACGATCCCGATCTTTCTGGTGCTGTTCACATTGCTGGGCCTTGTCGCGGGCGTGAAGGTTATGCTCCGCAGCGCGAAAGAGGTTCAAGAGAAACAAGCGGCGGCGACGGCTGCCGAGAAGGACGAGAGGGACTGAACGTGGCAACTGAGACCACCGCAGCAGAAGGCAGCAGCCTGGTATTCCACCCAATGGATCAGTTCATCGTCAAACCGCTGTTTGGCGACGGTGCAGTTGGCATGTTCACCATCACCAACGTGACCCTGTGGCTGTTCTTTGCGATCGCCGCGGTTGTTCTGCTGCTGGTTCTGCCGACATCAAAGCGCGCGATTGTTCCGACACGTATGCAGTCGGTCGCAGAATTGACCTACGGTTTCGTCTACAAGATGCTGGAAGACATCTGCGGCAAGGAAGGCGTCAAGTTCTTCCCTTATGTCATGACCCTGTTCATGTTCATTGTCTGCGCCAACTTCCTGGGCCTGATCCCGACCTCGTTCACCACAACCTCGCATTTCGCGGTCACTATCCCGCTGGCGCTGGCCGTGTTCCTGACCGTGACCGTTCTGGGCTTTGTCAAAAACGGTGCCGCGTTCCTGGGCCTGTTCTGGGTCTCCAGTGCGCCTCTGGCGCTGCGCCCGATCCTGGCGATCATCGAGCTGATCTCGTACTTCGTGCGCCCCGTCAGCCACTCCATTCGTCTTGCCGGTAACGTCATGGCAGGCCACGCGGTGATCAAGGTGTTCGCAGGCTTCGCTGCGGTCGCCGTGATCTCACCCGTGTCCGTTCTGGCGATCACCGCAATGTATGGCCTCGAGGTCCTGGTGGCCTTCATTCAGGCCTACGTTTTCACCATTCTGACCTGTGTTTATCTGAAAGATGCGCTGCATCCGTCGCACTAAGGTCCGAACACCCAACATCGAAACTTCCAATTCGTAAGGAGATACATCATGGAAGGCGATCTCGCACACATCGGCGCAGGCCTGGCAGCAATCGGTTCCGGCGCAGCCGCAATCGGGGTGGGCAACGTAGCAGGCAACTTCCTGGCCGGCGCCCTGCGCAACCCTTCGGCGGCTGCTTCGCAGACCGCAACCCTCTTCATCGGTATCGCATTCGCAGAAGCCCTGGGGATCTTCGCATTCCTGGTCTCGCTGCTGCTGATGTTCGCCGTATAATCTGCGGAACCTGATCCTTACGCGCAGGTGGGCCCAAGCCATAGCGGTCCACCTGTTGTAAAGACAAGTTTCCGACGGAGGATATCATGGCGACTGAACCCCTTACAAAAGAGGTAGCTGGCTCGTGCGTCGACTCCTATGGCTCTGCCATCGGGATGCCGCAGCTCTGCTTCGATTGGTTCCCCAACCAGATTTTCTGGCTGGTCATTACGCTGGTCGTCATCTTTCTGGTCCTGTCTCGCGTGGCTCTGCCCCGCATCGCGGCAATCCTGGCTGAACGTCAGGGGACCATTACAAATGACCTGGCTGCGGCCGAAGATCTGAAGGCCAAGGCGGTCGAGGCCGAAGAGGCCTATAACAAGGCGCTGGCCGATGCCCGTTCTGAGGCACAGCGTATCGCAGCGGAAGCCCGTGCTGAAATTCAGTCCGGTCTGGATGACGCGATTGCCAAGGCGGACGCGGAAATCGCTGCAAAGGCGGCTGAATCGGAAAAGGCAATCGCCGAAATCCGTGCAGGTGCGCTGGAAAGCATTCAAGTGGTTGCCAAGGATACGGCGGCTGAACTGGTTACTGCACTGGGCGGCGAGGCGGATGCCAAAGCCATCGACAGTGCAATTGACGCGCAGACGAAAGGATAAGTGACATGCGGAATACTCTTGCCCTTATCCTGACCGTCGGTGCAGCTAGCCCGGCGTTTGCGGCCAAAGGTCCGTTCTTCTCGCTTGGCAACACGGATTTTGTGGTCCTTCTGGGCTTCATCGTGTTCATCGCGGTCCTGTTCTATTTCAAGGTCCCCGGCATGATCGGTGGCGCGTTGGACAACCGTGCCGAGGGCATCAAGTCCGAACTGGACGAAGCCCGCGCCCTGCATGAAGAAGCGCGCAGCCTGCTTGCCTCGTATGAGCGTAAGCAGCGTGAAGTGCAAACGCAGGCAGACGCTATTGTTGCGGCGGCCAAGGACGACGCGGCTCTGGCTGCTGAACAAGCCAAGGTCGATCTGGAAAAATCCATCGCACGCCGCCTGGCGGCTGCGCAGGATCAGATTGCATCGGCTGAGGCTTCGGCTGTGAAAGAAGTCCGTGATCAGGCCATCACTGTTGCAGTTTCCGCAGCAAACACGGTTCTGGCCAAACAGATGACTGCTACGCAAGCCAACAAGCTTATCGACGCGGCAATCGCCGATGTGGGCGAAAAGCTGCACTAAGCTGTTGCGCAATCCGAACAAGAAACCCGGCCGTTGAGCCGGGTTTTTTGTTTGTCACAGTTCGGATGGGGTATTGCCACTCATTACCCCGGCAACCTGCTGAGGGCGCTTTCGTAATCCGGCGAGGCCACAAACAATTCCGGCAAATCCGCCAGTGCCCTGTCGATGGGGTCATAAACCTGAGCAGCCTTCGCCAAAACTTCGTCAGGGATAGACTTGCGCGCCCGTTCAGCCCGCTCTGGCAAAGTGAACTTCAATCCCAGAAAATCTTGGACATCTTCTTGTTTGCGCCAGATCGCATCGTAGCTGAGGCACAGAACAGGGACATCCTGAAACGTGCCCCATCGCCTCATCTGTTCGACTTGATTGAGAACATCAAATTCGAACAGATCATCGAATGTGCCCTTGGCATGAAGGTGTTCAAAGTGCTGGTCTACCCAATCCCGCCCAAATCTCTCCAACGCGGAATAGACGGAAAGGGCAGAGTCTTTCGTGCGGCCAAAACAGAACAGAACCTTGACGTTTTCGCGGCCCTTCAGGCCAGCCGGAAAATCATGGGTCTTGATCAGAGATCCCGCAGGCAATTCAGCCGTTGCCAATTCCGGTTCAAACCCTGCCTTTGGTTTTCGGAACCAGCGGCGACGCTTGCAGGCCACCCAAAGCGCGTCAAACATTAGCGTACTGCCCGATCTGCCATTGCTGGCCACAATTATGCAGGGGTCATCTTTGCTGTTCAGGCCGAAAGTAAGTTTGGACATGTTGATAATCAGGGTTCCCACACGGGTTCGGGGTCTACCGGCACTAGATGTCTAACTTTCGGCAAAAGGTCCAGCGATTAGCCGAAGTCTCGTGCCGGCCTGTCAGTCCGCGTGTGACTTTAAAGCTGCTCGGAAACGCACCAAAGCGCCCTTAAGCCTGTCCGGTTTCGTGATCCAGCCTTTGCTGCGCGATCGCCTCGTTACGGAGGGCCTTCTGGTGGTCTTCCATACATTGCCGCACAAAGCTCAGGTGACGATGTACTGCTTCTCTGGCACCTTCCGGATCGCGGGCCTGAAGCGCGGCGTTGATGTCTCGGTGCTGATCTAGAATAGCCTCGCGCGTGGTGCGCTGGTTGAACATCATTTGGCGATTGTAGAAAACACCTTGCCGCAGCAAGTCAAACATGGATCGCATCATGTGCAGCATCACGACGTTATGGCTTGCGTCGATGATGGCCATATGAAACTGGGCGTCCAGATGCGCTTCGTCTTCCGGGGCATTGCGCGTGTGGGCGGCTTCCATTTTGTCAAAGATCGTCTGAACGACCTTCAAATCGCTTTCCGACCCCAGTCGCGCCGCGCGCTCGGCTGCCAACCCCTCCATATCCCGGCGGAAAGACAGATAGTCCGAAACCGCCTCATCATGGCTGCTGAACAGTCGGATCAGGGCGGGGGAAAAGGCCGATCCCAAAACCTCGGCCACATAGATGCCGGATCCGGCTTTTGCGGTCAGCAAACCTTGGTCCTGCAACTCGGAAATCGCCTCGCGCAGGGATGGACGGGACACGCCCAGTCGTTCAGCCAGTTCACGCTCGGCCGGAAGGCGCTCGCCGGGGCGTAGGATGCCTCGCAGGATCAGCAATTCGATTTGCCGCACCACCGCTATTGAGAGCTTTTCGGTCTGAACTTTTTGAAAGGGCATGAGGATGTCGTTTTGAGAATTGGTCAAATCATATGACCACGGTTTGCGGTGCGGTTCAAGAAGAGCAGATCACAGGGTTCAAAACATTAGGTCAGCAATATTGACATTAATGTGTGAGTCACTAGTGTTCACCCATTCAAGAGCGGAGGAGGCTCATGACCAACCACGAGTTGTTTGCAACGCGGGCGTCGCGCATGAAGGCGTCGGAAATTCGCGAATTGCTGAAGCTGCTGGATCAGCCCGGAATCATTTCCTTTGCAGGCGGAATTCCGGACCCGGCCTTGTTTCCCGCAGACGCATTCTCGCAGGCTTTTCAGGTTGCGCTTAGTCCAGAAAAAAAGGCGCAGGCCCTGCAGTATTCGGTCAGCGAAGGCTATGCCCCGTTGCGCGAATGGCTTGTCGACCACATGCGCGAGATCGGCGTTGTCTGCGACATCGACAACATCCTGATCACATCCGGGTCACAGCAAGCGTTGGACTATTTGGGTAAGCTTTACCTGTCGCCCGGCGATACGGCGCTTGTTGGTTGGCCGACATATCTGGGCGCGCTGGCTGCATTCAACGCCTATGAGCCACGGTTCGACCGGCTAAGCGTGAATGGCAACCGGGGTGCTGATGAATACGTCGCCGCTGCCGGGGCCGGCAGGGTCAAGTTTGCCTACCTGTCTCCGGATTTCGCCAACCCAACGGGCGAGACCATGGATTTGCGGGGCCGCGAGGCTTTGCTGGATCTTGCTGAGGACTTGAATTGCGCCGTGATCGAAGACGGGGCGTATCAGGCGTTGCGATATGAAGGGGAAGCGATCCCACCGATTTTAGCATTGGAGCTGGCGCGGAAAGGGGCGATCGAAGACTGTCGTACAATCTATTGCGGTAGTTTCTCCAAGACGCTGTCGCCGGGCCTTAGGGTCGGGTGGGTTGTTGCGGCCAAGCCCGTGATCTCTCAACTGGTGCTGATGAAGCAGGCTGCTGATCTTCACTCGGCGACCATTAACCAGATGGCGATCGACCAAGTGGCTCGGGCGTGTTTCGACACGCATATCCCAATGCTGCGACAGACTTACGGCGCGCGCCGGGGAGCGATGCTGGATGCGTTGGAAGAATACATGCCGGATGGGGTGGAATGGACGAAGCCCGAAGGGGGGATGTTTGTCTGGCTGACGCTGCCTGTTGGTACTGATGGTGCCGCATTGCTGTCCCGCGCTTTGGAAACGGTCAAAGTGGCCTTTGTTCCGGGTCAGGCATTTTTCCCAGATGGCTCGGGTGCAAACACGATCCGTTTGAGCTTTTCAAATTCGGACGAGGCGACAATTCGTGAAGGCATACGTCGCTTGGGTGAGGTCTTGCAGGCCTGAATGCGCAATAAGGGTCTGTTAACCAATTCCGGCCATTGAGCGGGGTATGAAACGGCTTCTGACTTTGCTGCTGATGTTGGCCGCTTGTTCGGCTGGCACACCGCAATTCCGCGATGTTCCGGCCACTCGTATTGCTGTCAACGGCAGCGTTTTTGACGTACGCGTGAGAGGAGAGTTGGCCGAGGCGGTGCGGATCAACACGCAATATGCCCCGCGCTTGGGCCCAATCCGCGATCGCGCAGCCCTTGCGATGGCACAGGTATCTGGCTGCCCGATTCTTGATGTTCTGGGTGATGCAGCCGTCACGGTCGGCGTTTTGGGGTGTGACCGTCAGGCCGGTGAACGCTTGTTGCTGACCTCGATTTCCGTGCCAAACTACGAATGTATTGATTTTGGCACCTATGAAAGTTCAGGTGACGGCGGTTATCAGGTTTTTGAGTGTACGCCCTATTGATACAGACTGAGGCCGGCGGAAATCAGCAAGATATTGTGGATAACTCATGCCGATATCCCATATCCTGCGCAACCTCGTTGACTCAGCCCCAATCTGTTGCGCAGACTTCCAGATATAGGAATCATGGGACCCGTCGCCTTTGCGCTTTAGCAAACTCAAACTCACCGGCTTCAAAAGCTTTGTTGATCCGACCGACCTGATCATCGCGGACGGGTTGACCGGAGTTGTGGGTCCAAATGGCTGCGGCAAGTCCAATCTCCTGGAAGCGTTGCGTTGGGTGATGGGGGAAAACCGCCCCAAATCCATGCGCGGTGGCGCGATGGAGGATGTGATTTTTGCGGGGGCGGCCACACGTCCCGCTCGCAACTTTGCCGAAGTTGTTTTGACCATGGACAACTCGGAACGGCTGGCCCCGTCAGGGTTCAATGACACCGATCAGCTTGAGATCGTACGCCGTATCACCCGCGATGTGGGCAGCGCCTATAAGACAAATGGCAAGGACGTGCGGGCGCGCGATGTGCAGATGCTGTTTGCCGATGCGTCCACGGGGGCGCATTCACCCGCGCTTGTGGGTCAGAACCGCATCGCCGAATTGATCAACGCCAAACCTCGCGCGCGTCGGCGTATCCTGGAAGAGGCTGCGGGGATCTCCGGTCTGTACCAGCGTCGGCACGAGGCCGAGTTGAAGCTGAAAGGTACTGAATCCAACCTGACGCGCGTCGATGACGTGCTGGAACAGCTTGGAACGCAGCTTGCGCAGTTGGCCCGACAAGCGCGCCAGGCTGCCCGGTATCGCGAGATTGGCGAACAGTTGCGGCAGGCCGAGGGGATGCTGCTGTATCGCCGCTGGAAAGAGGCCGACATGGCCCGCCAGCAGGCCGAAGAAAAGCTGCGCGAGCGCATTACCGAGGCGTCCCGCGCCGAGGCCGAAGCGCGTGAAGCGGCGGCCAAACGCGCCGAGATCGAGCAAACTCTGCCCCCTCTACGCGAGGAAGAGGCGATTGCCGCTGCCGTGTTGCAACGCCAGCAGGTGCAGCGCGATCAACTGGCCGACCAGGAAACACGCGCGCGGCAGACGATCGAAACCTTGACCAACCGCATTCAGCAGTTGGGTAACGATATTGAGCGTGAGGCCGGTCTGAACCGCGACGCAGGTCAGATGATCGAACGGTTGGAATGGGAGGCGAGAGAGCTTGCCAAGGCCACCGAAGGACATGACGAGAAAGTCGCCGAAGCCGCCGAGATTGCGCGCGAGGCAGCGTCTGTCCTGCAGGACCGCGAGGATCACCTCTCGCAGGAAACCGAGGATATGGCCCGTCTTGTCGCCCGGCACCAGTCGGCGCAGCGTTTGGTTGAGGACAGCCGCAAGACGCTGGCCCGGTCTGAGGGTGAAGAAGAAAAAGCCCGTGTTGCGGTGGACGAAGCCCGTGACGCACTAAGCCGCGCAACCGACGCGTTCGAGGCCGCTCAGGAGGGTGAGGAAGAAGCCCGAGAATCTGCTGAGGCCGCCGAAGAAGCCCTGGCCGCTGCAGATGAGATGCGCACCGAAACACAGGCCCGAGAGGCCGAGGCCCGTGCCCAACGGTCCGAAGCTGAAGGTGAGCTTGGCGCCATTCGCGCCGAAACCGCGGCCCTTGCGAAACTGGTCGAACGTGACACGGCCGAAGGCGGGCAGGTGCTTGACCTGCTGCGCGTTGCACCGGGTTACGAAAAGGCGCTGGGTGCGGCGCTGGCCGATGATCTGCGCGCGCCTCTGGTCGAAGGTGACGGACCGTCCGGCTGGGTTCAGGTTGCCGGATACGATGCCGATCAGCCCCTGCCAGACGGCGCAGAGCCGCTGGCGCTGCATGTCTCAGGGCCGGACCGTCTGAGCCGCCGGATTGCTCAGATCGGGTTGGTCGACGCAGAACAAGGTGAGCGGTTGCAGGCCTCGCTGCAACCAGGGCAACGTCTGGTGTCGCGCTCGGGCGACTTGTGGCGCTGGGACGGGTTCCGGGCCTGGGCCGAGGACGCGCCAAGCGCGGCTGCCCTTCGGTTGGAGCAACTGAACAAGCTGGAAGCGCTGAAACAGGAATTGGCCCGGACCGAAGCGCAAGCCGATGGCGCACGCGCGGCGCATGAGGCCCTGTCGCAGCAACTGGCCGATGTCACCGAAGCGGACCGCCGAGCGCGTGAAGCCCGCCGTGCTGCTGATCAGCGTATGGCAGAAACTGCTCGGCAACTCAGCCGGGCCGAGGCCGACCGCAATCTGGCACAGGGCAAGCTTGAGACTTTGACCCTTGCCGTCGACCGCCACAAGGAAGACGCCATGTCTGCCCGCGCCCAACTGCGCGAGGCCGAGGGTGCGCTGACCGGTTTGGGTGATCTGGACAGCGCCCGCGCGCAGGTTGAGGACATCAAACAGACAGTCGAGGCCGCGCGGATCACGATGCTGACCCACCGTTCGACCCATGATGAGCTGCGCCGCGAAGGAGAGGCCCGAACCCGGCGCACACAAGAGGTGACCAAAGACCTGAGCGGGTGGCGGCACCGTCTGGACAGTGCCGAGAAGCGAATTTCGGAACTGGCAGAGCGCAAGGAAAGCTCGGAAGACGAGCTGTCCGAAGCCATGGCCGCCCCCGGTGAAATTGCCGAGGCGCGCGAAGAACTCAACGAGTTGATTGAAACGGCCGAAGCGCGTCGGGCCGAGGCTTTGGATAAGCTGGCTCTGGCCGAAACCCAGCAGCGCGAAGTTGTCATGGCCGAGCGGGATGCAGAGCGCGTCGCGTCCGAAGCCCGCGAGACCCGAGCGGCTGCCGAGGCACGGTGTGATGCCGCCAAAGAAGGGGTGACCGCGGCGGCTGAACGCATTGCCGAAGATCAGCAACTGACCCCGAACCAGTTGTTGAATCAGTTGGACGTGAACCCCGACCAGATGCCCGCCGCCGACGCGCTTGAGGCCGAGGTCAACCGCCACAAACGTCAGCGCGACGCGATGGGCGCGGTGAACCTGCGCGCCGAAGAAGACAGCAAAGAGGTTCAGGAGGAATTCGACACGCTGAACGGTGAAAAGGCTGATCTGGAAGAGGCGATCAAGGCGCTGCGCAGCGGTATTGCCAGCCTCAACCGCGAAGGGCGCGAGCGTCTGCTGACGGCGTTTGAACAGGTGAATTCGAACTTCGCCATGCTATTCAAGCACCTGTTTGGAGGCGGCGAGGCCAATCTGGTCATGGTCGAAAGCGATGATCCGCTGGATGCCGGGCTTGAGATCATGTGCCAGCCGCCGGGCAAGAAGCTCTCGACCCTCAGCCTGTTGTCGGGTGGGGAGCAAACTCTGACCGCGACCGCGCTGATCTTTGGCGTCTTCCTCGCCAACCCCGCGCCGATCTGTGTGCTGGACGAGGTCGACGCGCCTTTGGACGACGCCAACGTGACGCGCTTCTGCGACTTGCTGGACGAGATGTGCCGCCAGACCGACACGCGGTTCCTGATCATCACCCACCACGCGGTGACGATGGCAAGGATGGACCGGCTGTTCGGCGTGACCATGCAGGAACAAGGCGTCAGCCAACTGGTTTCCGTCGATCTGAAGAAGGCCGAGCAGATGGTCGCCTGACCGCTCACTGCATCGTGACGCCTGTTGCGGGTCTTTCACGATAGGGTCGCGGTATGACCCGATATCTGATCCTCGCCCTGCTGATCGCTGGCCCCGCCAGCGCCGCCGATTGGCCGACCAAACCCGGAGACACCCCCCTGTCGCCCGAAGAGCTGGACGCGTTGGCGGGTCAAACTTTCACCTTCTACGATGACGGTCAGGCTGCATTCTCGGCCGGGGGTGCCTACTCCTATACCTACGCCAGCGGCGACGCGGCCTTTGGCACCTATTCCATCGCCGAAGACGGCAGCGTCTGTATCGCCTATCGCAACGGATTCAGTCGCTGTGATCTGTACGTGCGCAGTGGAGAACGCTTGATCCTGATTGATGAGAAAGGCGATCGGTATCCGGTCAGGCCGGAGTGACTGATCCATCAGGAAAAAGCTGTCTCCAATCGTTTTAGCGAACTTTGAGGCCACACTTCATCGAATGTGTAAAATTCTTTGAAGGCGGGAATCTCCTCGCTGAGTGGTACCCAAGCTTGTTTGCTGTTCGTGAAAATCTGCGCATCCGGAGGACATTGATCCGGGTTGTCCAATGTCCCAACACGCACGTACTTTAACTTGCCAAGACGGATCATGTAGCTGCTGAACACGGCGACGCCACAATTCTTGCAACGCGTAATAATCTGGCCTTTACCGCTTGGCGTGGAAAGTTCGTGTTCAGTGATCGGCCCCTCAAGCTGCACGCGGTCAGCCTCAATAATGGCGTTCAAGACATAAGCCGCTCCGGTTTGTCGCTGGCATTCGTTACAGTGACAGCAATGGACGAACATAGGTGGTGTCGTCATCTGATACGTTACGGCTCCGCAGCCGCATTTTCCCTTGATCATTGTTTCCCCCAAGTTGTCGTTTGCATTCGTGCCATCGTCTTTATTCGACCAGTTCATAGTGTTTGATCGAACGCGACTCGACCAACTCTGTCTCTGCGGGATCGATGTGCGGACTCTGGTAGTCTTCGCCGACAAACGCCTTAAGTGACTCTAGATTTTCCCACACCATAACAAAGCTGAATTCTCGGGGTGTGTCGGTGCGCGCAGCCCCAGGAAATACTTGAACCATGCCCTTGGTGCTTCGCATCAAGGGGATCGCTGTTTCATGGAAGAATTTGCTGAACTCTTCTTCTTTGCCCGGCCGAGTCACGACCTGAAAAATGCGCATGATCATTCTTCCATCCTCCGAAAAGTTTGGTTCCTGCATGCACGAGCGCCTCAGCTTCTAGGACCATATCATTTTGTAACGACCTTGTCTTATCAGGGCACAAGCCAGACACCGCGTCACAACCGCCCCAACAACTCTGCCGTCGGCCACGCATCCGCAGGCAGACCCAGCCGTTGTTGCTCGGCCTGAACGGCCGACCGTGTCCCGGCCCCCAGAATGCCGTCGATCTTGCCTACATCATGGCCGCGTGCCTGAAGTTTGGTTTGTAGCTGCTTCATCTGTGCGCCTGTCAAACCCTGTGTTGGATTCCCGGCGTCATAGATTTGGGCACCTTCCAGACGGGTGCCGAAATAGGCGGCGGTCAGGACGTAGACAAAGCTCTGGTTCCATTCGAAATAGACGTCGAAATTGGGATAGGCCAGAAACGCCGGTCCCTTGTGTCCCTGCGGCAGGATCAGTGACGCAGGCAGATTGGCCAGCGAACCGTTTCGGGCCTGTACTCCCATCGCCTGCCAGTCCGAGACCGGGCGCGGCTTGCCCGGGCCGGACAGGGACCAATCCATTTGGTCCGGAACCGCGACCTCCTGCAGCCACGGCTGACCTGGTTGCCACCCAAGATGCGACAGCATTTTTGCGCCGGACATTAGCGCATCCGGGGCCGAGGTTTTCAGCGAAACCGTCCCGTCTCCGTCGCCGTCCACGCCATTGTCCAGAATATCCTGCGGTAGCATTTGAACCATGCCGATCTCACCCGCCCACGCGCCGGTCGTTCGGGCGGGGTCGAAATTGCCCTGACTGTACAATTCCAGCGCCGCAAATATCTGAGGGCGGAACAGTTCGGGCCGGCGGCAATCATGGGCCAATGTCACCAGTGCGTTGCGGGTGTTGAAATCCCCCTGAACCGCTCCGTAGTCGGTTTCAAACGCCCAGAATGCCAGCAACACGCCGCGTGATACCCCATATTCCCGCTCAATCCGGTCAAAAACAGCGTCGTATTTGTGTGACATGGCCTGCCCGCGATCTATTCGGTTTTGCGAGATCAGGCGGCGAGAGAAATCAATGAATGGTTTCTGAAAGACGCCTTGCGCGCGGTCAGCTCTGAGAACGGCGCCATCCTGCTGAACACCTTGAAAGAAAGCGTCGATAGTAGATTTATCAAACCCGTTGTCCACCGCCTCGGTCTTTAGCCCATTCACAAAGGAATTGAACCCGCCACCACATTGGGCAAAGGCGGGTGTGATGAATAGGGTGGTTGCAACAAGACCAGAAAGAAAACGCATGGGTGGCACCGTCAGAGAATAAAACTAAGCCCAGCCCACACCGACACGAGGCCCAGCGCAAGCCCCCAAACGGTCCACAGCATGTTACATGCGCGGAAAACCTCCGGTGCACCGATCTCACGCGGGGCGTCGCCGTTGACCCATGCCAAATCCCGAAGCTTTCCATCATAGCTGCGCGGCCCGGCAAGTGCGACGTTCAGGGCACGGGCCATGGCGGCCTCAGGCCAGCCTGCGTTTGGCGAGATATGGCGCCGCGCGTCTGAGGTGATTCCTTGCCACTGCGCCCATTGACCAGATTGCACGACGATCATGACGCTGGTCAGGCGGGCAGGGATCAGGTTCAGAACATCATCCAGACGGGCGGCGGCCCAACCAAACTCAAGATATTTTTCTGAGCGGTAGCCGATCATGCTGTCGGCCGTGTTGACCGCCTTGTAGATCAGCAGACCCGGCAGCCCGGCAACCAGAAACCAGAAGGCGGGCGCAATGACACCGTCGCTCAGGTTTTCGGCGGCACTTTCGATCGCTGACCGCGCGACCTGTGCCTCGGTCATGTCGCGTGTGTCCCGTGAGACAATCATGGCCACTTTCGCGCGCCCTTGGTCAAGCGAGGCGTTCAGCCCCTCGGCCACATCTCGCACATGCGTCACAAGGGATTTCTGCGCCAAGAGAATGGCGCAGATCACAAGCTCAACCAGGGGGCCAAGCATGGCCAGTGCGCCTCCGAGTATCATTGCGCCGATGACCAGTAGGACGACCACGGCGACCCCTTTCAGGCGCCGGTGCCCGCCACTATTCAATCGTTTGTCCAGCAGGCCGATAAGGTTACCGATCATCACCGCGGGGTGCCTTACCCGGGACCACACCCAATCTGGCTCCCCCAGTGCCGCGTCCAGGCACATGGCGCAGACCAGCAGAAAAGCGGTGCTCACAGCGCGGCCTCCAGCCGTGCCCAGCCATTTGCAGGTGGAAGCCCCAGCCGCAGGTAGGTTTGCGAATAGGGGAAGATGCGGCTCCAGATATGCGCATGGGCCAGACGGTCTTGCCAATCGGCGGCCTTGTCGACCGCATAAAGACGGAACAGCGTGGTTCCCCCCACAAGCCTCGCACCCTTCCGCGTCAGAAGGGTATCCAGCCTGATTGTTTCCTCGGTCAGGCGTTGGCGTGTGGCGTCGGCCCAAGCTGTATCGCTCAGGGCTCGTTCTCCGATCTGCAGGGCGGGACCGGAAACGGCCCAAGGTCCGGTCAGGTCGTTCAGGCGGGCAATCAGGTTCGGGTCGCCGATTGCGAAGCCAAGGCGTAATCCCGCCAACCCCCAGAACTTGCCAAAGCTTTTCAGTACGATCACACCCGGTTTGGTCCCCAAATGGATCAGGGACGCTTCGGGGCTGACATCGCAAAAGCTTTCGTCAATCACGGTTAGCGGGGCATTTGCGTCGGCTTCGGTCCATATCCGCCCATCAGGGTTGTTAGGATGCACGATAACGCGGGCTTCGGTCGGACCGTCGGACTGAACTGACCATCCATGCGTTGAAAAAGCGGCTGCGTGTTCATTGTAGGTGGGCGGCGTGATGTGAACCCGCCCGCGCGGTGCAAGATCGGGTATGCGTGCAATCAGGGCGGAAGCGCCAGGTGCGGGTAAAATATCAGCCTCGTCAGGAACGGACCAAAAACGCCGCGCGGCACTGGTCAGGCGTTCAAACGCGCCGTGATCGGGAAGCGCGCTCCAATCCGAGGGCGTCAAACCCGTGACATCATAGGGATGCGGATTGATCCCGGTCGAAAGATCCATCCAATCGCCGCGTGCCCCACCATAGGATTCGATTGCCCCGTCTAGCCCGCCGCCATGATCCCGTTTGGATCGGGGGTTCAAGATATCGTTATGGGTTGTCATCGTGAAGCTCGTTGGAATCCTTGATTTCGGTCCGTTTCAAGCGGATTTTCGCCGTCGGCACAAGCAAATCCACGCGATCCGGAAGCCCTGCAGATACCGTTAACAGTTTGTTAAGGAAATCGCGTGATCACAAATTACAGGGGCCAGCACTGTTTGTTCTACCTAGCCCCGAGGTTGTCGCTGATGAATGTTTTGATTGTAGAGAGTAACCCCGATCTTGGTCGGGTCTGGAAAAGGCATCTGGAGCGTCAGGGCGCTGAGGTCACGCTTGTGGCCGGGCAAGAGGTCGCGATCCTTGCGCTTTATGGCGCAGAGTTTGACATCATTGTGTTGGACCTTGTGCTGGAAACCGGCAGCGCTCTGGCTGTTGCCGACTTCGCCAGCTATCGCCGCCCCGAAGCGCGGGTGATATTTGTCACCAACACCACGTTTTTCTCGGATGGGTCGATTTTCGCGCATAGCCCAAATGCCTGCGCCTATGTCCAAAGTGAAACGCCGCCAGAGGATCTGGCGGCGATGGTTGAACATTACGCGGCGGGTCGCTGACCGCGACCGTGTGGTTCCATGTAGTCCAGCATGGGGTTCACCGGGATAATCCGATGCGGATTTATACTGTCGTGACTATAGTGGTAGTGCCGCACAATATGGTTCATGTTCACGGTCTGAGCGACACCGGGCCATTGATAAAGCTCGCGGGTATAGGCCCACAGGTTCGGGTAATCGACCAGACGGTTTCGGTTGCACTTGAAATGCAGGTGATAGACGGGGTCGAACCTGATCAAGGTTGTGAACAGCCTCCAATCAGCTTCTGTAACGCGATCTCCCATAAGATAGCGATGGGTGCTCAGGCGGTTTTCCAGCCAGCCCAGTGTTTCAAATAGCGGCCCAACAGCCGCGTCATACGCTTGCTGACTGGTTGCGAACCCTGACTTGTACACGCCGTTGTTGACGTCAGAATAGATACGCGCGTTGACCTCTTCGATATCGTCACGCATAGCCTCGGGCCAGTAATCGTCGGTGTTTCCTGTGATCCCGTCGAAGGCCGAGTTGAACATGCGGATGATCTCGGAACTTTCATTCGAAACAATGGTTTCCTGGGTATTGTCCCATAGAATTGGCACCGTAACGCGGCCCGAATAGGCGGGATCGGCCTTGGTATAGACTTGATGGGCGAACTCCAACCCAAAGAGCCCGTCCCCTGTGGCGCCATGGTCGTCTGTTTCAAACGTCCAGCCTTTGTCCATCATGTCAGGATGTACCACTGAAACCGAGATAAGGTCAGTCAACCCCTTCAATTCGCGAAAGATCAACGTGCGGTGTGCCCACGGGCAGGCGAGGCTGACATAGAGGTGATAGCGATTCGGTTCGGCCTTGAAGCCCCCCTTGCCGGACGGACCTGCGCTGCCGTCTGCCGTTATCCAATTGCGAAACTGCGCTGCACTGCGTTTGAACGCCCCGCCTGTGGACTTGGTGTCATACCATGTGTCGTGCCACTTGCCGTCGACCAACAGGCCCATGCTCTGATCCTCCGAATTGAGATGTCAAAGAACATAGACGGTCGCCTTAAAGGTTCCTATGCGAGGCGACGCGCATATTGCCTGCGCCTGCGCACAAGTCCGGTTGGGATTTCCGTGCAACAGGTTGAAATCCAAACGCTCTTGGTGACCAGCTTTACTAGATTTTTACATTCTGACCCTCACAATAGGACTCTGCTGCGGGGGAAATTTGCAATGACGACCTATGTTTCAAAGGAAATGAGTGCCGAATTGGATGCGGCACGAATCGCAGGATTGAAAAAGACAAGCCGACTTCGTGTTCAATTTGGCGACAATACGTTCAAAGTCCTGCGATTGTGGAAGGATGGCTTTACCGTCGAAGCTGAAACGACACCTCAGCTTCGTGGTCTGGTCGATATTTATGATGGCGCAAATCACCTCTACCAGTGCCTGATCATCGCGGATCAGGACGAAGCCGGTGAAATGCGGTATGAATTCAAGCGCAGCACTGCTGCCTCGGACAAGGCTCCGCTGGATTTCTACCGCGATCCCGATGCTCCGATAGCCTTGCTGGGGCATAAGGACTAAGCCTTAGCCCAACGGATCAATCGTTGGGCTTGGATTCACTGCAAGTCAGAAAAGGCCTGTTTCAGCCTGTTGCAAGCTTCTTCCACGCGGCTGCGCTGGGTTGCCAGATTGAACCGCTCGAACGTCTCGCCGCCCGGACCAAATCCGGGGCCGGGCGAGGTCGCGATCTTGGCGTCCTCACGCAGGCGGCGGATAAATTCAGGGTGATCCATTCCGGTTCCTGAAAAATCGACCCAAGCCAGAAAAGTCGCCTGAAGTGGCATGGACCACAGGCCGGGGATATCTGCGATGGCTGCGTCAAAAAGCTTTCGGTTACCGTCAAGATGCGCAACCTGTTCGTCGACCCATGCGGCGCCTTCGGGCGAATAGGCCGCCATGATCATCGCCACGCCCAAAGCGCTGGGCGCATAGTCAAGGGTGCCGAGGCGATGGACCATCGCCGCGCGCAGTTTTGGGTCGGGAATTATCATGTTGCCGGTGCGTTGACCCGCAATGTTGAACGTCTTGGAGGCCGCCGTCAGGGTTACCGTCCACGGTCGTGCAGCGGGCGCGGCCACGTCCATGGGGACAAAGGTGCTGCCGGGGTAGACCAGGTCATGGTGAATCTCATCAGAGACCAACACAAGGCCATTGCGTTCAGCAAAGGCTGCCACAGCGCGCAACTCATCCGCAGTCCAAACCCGACCGGAGGGGTTCTGGGGTGAACACCACAGAAGCATCTTTTCTGTCCCGTCCAAGCGCGACTGCGCGTCGTCCAGATCAATCGTGTAACTGTCGCCCTGTCGTGCCAGCGGGCATTCCACCACGCGGCGGCCGGATTTGTTCACCTTGTGGGCGAACTCATGATAGACGGGCGTGAATATGACCACGCCGTCCCCGGGCTCGGTCCACACATCCAGACACAGCGCGATCGCATTGCCCAGCCCTTGCGAGGTCAGGACCCAATCTGTGTCAATGTCCCATGCATGACGGTTTTTCATCCACCATTGGACCGAAGTCAGATAGTCAGGGTGCGCCCACGAATACCCGAAAACACCGTGATCCGCGGCCTTTCGAACGGCTTCGATAACGCAGGGTGCGCTGGGATAATCGGAATCTGCCGTCCACATCGCCAGCCCGTCCTGCGGTGAAATACCGTAGAGTTTCTCTAGCTTGTCCCATTTTGAGCTATAAGTGCCCCGGCGGTCGATCAGGTCGTTGAACGTCATGTCTTCTCCATCTGTCGGCTGGAAAGCTAGCTACAATTTTGGCAGGTGCAAGGGGGGCGTTGCGGCGGGGCGTGTGATGGCCTAAATCAACCCCATGAAACGCTCAATTCTTATTCATCCCGACCCCCGACTGAAAAAGGTCTGCGCCCCGGTGACCGACCTGTCGGACGAGCTGCGTCAACTGGCCGATGACATGCTGGAAACCATGTATGACGCCCCCGGTATTGGGCTGGCCGCGCCGCAGATTGGCGTGCTGGATCGGCTGATCGTGATGGACTGCGTCAAGGAAGAGGGCGAGGAACCGCGCCCGCTGATCATGTTCAACCCCGAGATCATCGCATCGTCGGACGAAACCAACGTCTATGAAGAAGGTTGCCTGTCGATCCCCGAGCAATTTGCAGAGGTGACCCGACCCAAAGTCGTCGAGGTGGCGTGGATTGACCGCGACGGCAATGCGCAGCAGGAAACATTCGATGACCTCTGGGCGACCTGCGTGCAGCACGAGATTGACCATCTGAACGGCAAGCTGTTCATCGACTATCTAAAACCGCTGAAACGCCAGATGATCACGCGCAAGATGCAAAAGCTGAAACGTGAAAAGGCGCGCGCATGACCGTTCGTACCTGTCTGCCATGGCCCGACAAGCGCCTGCGTACCAAGGCAGAGGTTGTGAGCGAAATCACCGACGATATCCGCGCGATCTGGGATGACATGGTCGACACGATGGAGGCGATGCCCGGCGTGGGCCTTGCTGCGCCTCAGATCGGTGTGATGCTGCGGTTGGCGGTCGTGGATGGTTCGACCGAGCGGGGCCGGGCCGTGCGACTGGCGAATCCCGAGATTCTGCACAGCTCGATCGAGATGCGTGAACATGATGAGGCCAGCCCAAACCTGCCCGGCGTGTCGGCCAAAGTGAAACGACCTCGTGCGGTGACCGTCAAGTTTCTGAATGAACAAGGCATGATCGACCGCCGTGATTTTGTCGGGATCGAGGCGACAAGTGTGCAGCACCAGATCGACCATCTGAACGGCCGCATGTATTTCGACCGGCTCAGCAAGGTCAAACGCGACATGCTGCTGCGCAAAGCCAAGAAACTCGCGTAGGCCGGGCTTCAGCCCGGCACCGCCCAAGCCTCGGAGCCCTGTCATGCGCATCATCTTCATGGGAACGCCCGAATTCTCGGTGCCGGTGCTGGATGCGCTGGTTGAGGACGGGCATGAGATTGCCGCCGTGTATTGCCAGCCACCGCGCCCGGCGGGGCGAGGTAAGAAAAACCGCCCGACCCCGGTTCATGCGCGAGCCGAGGCGTTGGGCCTGGCTGTACGCCATCCGGTTTCTTTGAAGTCCGAAGAAGAACAATCCGCTTTCGCTGCGCTGCAAGCTGACGTCGCCGTCGTTGTGGCATATGGCTTGCTGTTGCCTCAGCCTATTCTGGATGCGCCGCACCTTGGCTGCCTGAACATCCATGCCAGCCTATTGCCCCGCTGGCGAGGGGCCGCGCCGATTCACCGTGCAATCATGGCGGGTGATGCACAGACCGGTATCTGCATCATGCAGATGGAGGCAGGGCTGGACACCGGCCCTGTCCTGCTGCGGCAGGCCACCGATGTTCGAGATCAGGAAACGACCGACCAACTACATGATCGGCTTTCTGAGATGGGCGCGGGTCTGATCGTTCAGGCGTTGGCCACCTTGCCTGACCTGACGCCGGTGAACCAGCCCAACGATGGTGTGACCTACGCCGCAAAGATCGACAAATCCGAAGCGCGCATCGACTGGACACGCCCGGCGGTTGAGGTTGATCGCCAGATACGCGGGTTATCACCCTTTCCCGGCGCGTGGACCATGGCCGCAGGCGAGCGGATCAAACTTCTGGCCTGCTGTCTGACTGTGGGACAGGGCACCCCCGGTCAGGTTCTGGACGACGCGTTGTGTGTCGCTTGCGGAGAGGGGGCCGTGAAGCTCCTGCGCTTGCAAAGGGCGGGCAAAGGCGCGCAGGATACAGAAACGTTCCTGCGCGGTTGGCCAATCCCGGCCGGTACGCTGTTTCAATCGGAGTAACACCGCATGTTCATGATCCTGATGGGCACAATTGTGATCGCCGGGATCGTTGGATACCTGTCCGAAAAGACCGGTTTCACGCATAACGGATATGTGCCTTCGATCATCATATGCATTGGTGGAGCGTTTCTGTTTTATTTTGTCCGTATCATGTTCGGCATCAGCTTTGGCGCGCCCGGTCTGAATGCCGTGATCTCATCCATTGGCGCGCTGATCATCGTGCCGACGCATTGGAGGAAATGACATGCCCGTAATCGCTCTGATCGTGATTGGCGCGGCCGCAGGGTTTCTGGCCACGCGTCTGATGCGGATCGAGGCTGACATTCCGACAACGATGCTCATTGGCATAGTCGGCGCGCTGGTCGGAGGGTTTCTGCTGCGCACATTGATAACGGTTGCAGGGTGGCTGTCCGGTTTTGTCGGAGCTGTTTTGGGCGCATTACTGGTGATCTGGATCTGGCAAAAATATCAGCGCCGCTGATCTGCGTGTCCTCTGTTCGCTTAACCTACAATACGTGACCCAAGCCTCGTTGCTAACGACGCGGTGGTCTGCTTTTGTAGACTGGCAATCGCCAGCCAAACAGCAGCGATCCAGCCCTGAGGGCCCAGCAGACAAGGGCACAGGCGGAAAGAGCGGCAAAGGTGTCCAGCCCTAAACGGGTTGCTAATACGGCCGTCAGAGCACCAGCAAAGGCGCAAGACACATAAAGCTCGCCCTGTTTCAGAACCAGCGGGACCTCATTGCAGACCACGTCGCGCATCAATCCGCCGAGGCAACCTGTAATGATCCCCATCAGAACAACGATGACGCCGGAATGACCCAGTGACAACGCAGCCGCCGTTCCTGCGGCAACGGCGATGGACAGGGCAAAACTGTCCAGCCAAACCAGCCAATTATACCGGCTTTCCATCAGGTGTGCGGTGAAAAACACCAGCGCTGCAGCACCCGTTGCGATCAGGATGTAATTTGGCTGGCCAACCCAGAAAACCGGGTGCCGGTCCAGCAGGAGATCACGCACTGTTCCGCCGCCAACCGCAGTCAGGCAGGCAATGAACGCAAAGCCCACCAAATCCAACTGCGCCCGGCTTGCAACCAAGGCGCCCGTCAACGCGAACACAAAGACCGAGGCATAGTCCAGCAGTGCCAGACCGCTCACGCCTTTTCCTTTTTTGGCTTGAACGGAGCCATGCCCGCACGGGCCAGTTCGTCGGCCTTTTCGTTCTCGGGGTGTCCGGCATGTCCTTTGACCCACTCCCACGTCACGTCGTGGCGGGTCTGCGCTTCGTCCAGTCGTTGCCACAGATCGACATTCTTGACGGGCTTTTTGTTCGAGGTCTTCCAGCCATTGCGTTTCCAGCCGAAAATCCAGCCGGTCACTCCGTTCTTTACATAGGCGCTGTCTGTAACGACCGTGATCTTCGAGGCCCGCTCCAGTGTTTCCAACGCGCTGATCGCGGCCAGCAATTCCATGCGGTTATTGGTAGTTTCGGCCTCTCCGCCGTTCAGCTCGCGTTCTTTCAGAACGGTGTCGCCATCCATCGCGCGCAGCAACACACCCCATCCGCCGGGGCCGGGATTGCCGGAACAGGCCCCGTCTGTATAGGCGAACAGTTCAGGCATGGGCGAGCACCAGAATGAAGCCGTCGTATGACCCGGCCAGCCCCGCTCCGACGCCAGTGGTGATCTGGTCGATGGTAAATCCGGTGGTTGCAAGGGCCTCTTCGATCTCGGTCTGTGAGAAATAGGTATAGAACCGATCCAGGTCGTCGCGATGTTCCCCCGTGCCGAGTTTCAGGCCAAGGAAGAAAACGCCCTGAGGTTTCAAAGCGCGGTGGATCGCCGTCAAATGACGTGGGAAATCTTCGCGCGGGGCGTGCAAAAGTGAAAAGCTGGCATAGATGCCATCATACTTAGAAACCTCGGTCACGTCATCGAACGTGCCGAGATGTGCATCTATGCCATTTTCCAAGGCGTGATCGACAAAGGCCTGTGTTGCGTCCAGCGCGCGAACCCGCAAGCCTTCGCGCTGCAAGAACGCACTGTCTGAACCGGGACCAGAGCCGAGGTCCAGAACATAGCCACCGTTCACGACGGCTTCGGCAAAGGCCATGCGCGCTTCGATCTGTTCGGGGGGCAGGGGGATACTCAGGTATTCTGCAACGCGGGTTGTGTAAGCATCGATCGTTCTTTTATCGGTCACAGGTATACTCCGACGGCAAGGCAGGCCAAGACAACGGCCGTCAGCAACATGCGCAACCGCATCCACCAGACCGGGGTCAGTCGCCAGTATGAAAACATGGCGTCCAATAAAAGCAACCCGGCAAATCCGTACATCAGGTTTGTTCCGGCACTGACTGGGCCGCCGCCTGTCTTGAAGAACGCCCATAGCGCAGGCAGGACCGAGAGCGTGTAGCAGGTTGCTGCTTTGCTGGCCGACGTTTTGGTCGCGAAGCCCCACAAAACGCCTGACATGAAGCTCAGGATGACCGAACCGTAGAATAGCTGGATATACGGCCCAACAAACCGAGGCCCCAGCGCCTGTTTCCCCCAGTCGTTCAGATCACCGTTCAGGTAGGTCAGAGCACCCCAGATGAACGGGATGAGACCGGCTAGTCCAAGGAGCAGGGGGGCTTTTGGTATTCCGCTCATGCGGGTTCCCGCAGCACGCGCGGGACTTTGAATTCAACGTTTTCGACGGCCGTTTCCACCATCTCGACCGTCACGTCATAGTGATCGCGGAAGGCATCTATCACCTCGTTCACCAACACTTCGGGGGCCGATGCACCCGCCGTGATTGCAATGCTGGAGATCCCTTCCAGCGCACGCCAATCGATATCGGTCGCGCGCTGCACGAGCTGGGCATAGTCACACCCAGCGCGCGAGGCGACTTCGACCAGACGCCGTGAATTGGACGAATTGGGTGCCCCCACCACCAACAGGGCGTCGGATTTTGGCGCAACGGCCTTGACCGCTTCCTGTCGGTTGGTCGTCGCATAGCAGATGTCTTCCTTATGCGGTCCGACAATCGCCGGGAACCGGGCCTGAAGCGCCGCGATAATGTCTTTTGTGTCGTCGACAGACAGGGTGGTCTGGGTCACAAAGGCCAGCTTTTCGGGGTTGCGAACCTGAACCGTAGCAACATCTTCGACCGTTTCGACCAACAGCACTTCGCCCGCTGGCAGCTGGCCCATGGTCCCAACCGTTTCCGGGTGCCCCTTGTGCCCGATCATGATCATCTGAAGACCCGCGTCCGAGTGGCGCTGGGCTTCGACATGGACCTTGGAGACCAAAGGACAGGTCGCGTCCACATAGATCATTTCGCGCCGTGTCGCCGTTTCCGGGACCGATTTCGGCACGCCATGGGCGGAAAAGATCACTGGCCGGTCATCAGGGCATTCGTCCAGTTCCTCGACAAACACCGCTCCTTTGTCGCGCAGCCCGTCGACGACAAATTTGTTATGCACGATCTCGTGGCGCACATAGACCGGCGCACCCCATTTTTGCAGTGCCATTTCAACGATCTTGATGGCCCGGTCGACACCGGCGCAGAACCCGCGCGGCGCGGCAAGGTACAAAGTCAGCGGGGGCTTGTTCATGTCACGGTCTCCTTAAGGCCACAGGTAAGTCTTTTCCCGGCCTTGGTCCAGACAGGACTGCGTCATTGATCTGACATGAATCAGTGCTAGCCAAGAGGTGTTTTAGCACCTGTCTTTAGTTAAAGAAGCGCGGTCAGGTGATAAACCTGACCGCGCCGTTTTCAACTCGGTTGTGAGTGACCGGGTGTTACTGCCCACCGGCCGCAACGCTGCGCGGTTCCATGGGCATCTCACGCGGAGGGCGGCCGATCACGTCGCGCAGGTCCTCCAACTCGATGAAGTTGTCCGCCTGGCGGCGCAGTTCGTCCGAGATCATCGGCGGCTGGCTGCGAATGGTCGAGACGACCGATACACGCACGCCCTGACGTTGCAGGCTGGCAATCAGCGGGCGGAAATCCCCATCGCCCGAAAACAGCACCATATGATCCACGCGTGGTGCCAGTTCCATGGCATCGACGGTCAGTTCAATGTCCATGTTTCCTTTGACTTTCCGACGCCCCATGCTGTCGGTGTATTCCTTTGCCGGTTTTGTCACCATGGTGAAGCCGTTGTAATGCAGCCAGTCAACCAAAGGACGGATCGGCGAATACTCGTCGTTTTCCAAGAGCGCTGTGTAGTAGAAAGCTCTGAGCATCTTACCGCGACGCATGAATTCCTGACGCAGCAGCTTGTAGTCGATATCAAACCCAAGCGCTTTGGCGGCCGCATAAAGATTCGAGCCGTCGATGAACAGCGCTAGCCGTTCGTCTTTATAAAACATAAATAGTTCCTTCCGGTACAAACCAGAACGCCGGGTGTTACGTGAGTGAGTCTAGGAAATAGGCGGCGCGCTGATACGCCTATAATTAGGGCATTTAATGTGTATCGCAAGTATGCAATTCACCGAATATAGGGAGTAGAATGCGCAAATTTTCGTCAAAAGTGGTGATCGCACTAGGTGCAAATCTCAATTTGAGGGATCAAGGACCCAAGGTGACACTGGAAAAGGCGCTTGACGCGATACCGCGTCAGGGGGTGCTGATTCGCGCGGTCAGCCGGTTTTTCGAGACGCCGTGTTTCCCAGCCGGAGCGGGGCCGGATTATGTCAACGCGGCCGCGCTGATCGAGACTGACAAGACCCCGGCAGAGCTTTTGCACCTGCTGCATGAGGTCGAGCATGACCACGGCCGCCAACGGGTTCAGCGCTGGGGAATGCGCACACTGGATTTGGATCTGGTTTGCTATGACGATCAGGTGCTGCCCGATCGCGATGGGTATGAGCGGTGGAGAACCTTGTCTGCGGAAGACCAAAAACAACAGGCGCCGGATCAGTTGATCCTGCCGCATCCCCGTCTTCAGGATCGGCCTTTTGTATTGGTGCCCATGGCAGATGTCGCCCCGGATTGGCGTCATCCGGTGCTGGGCGGAACCGTGCAGGAAATGCTGGCAGACCTTCCTGCGGACGATGTCGCGGCAGTCACCCCAATGTGAACGGTGCATTTGCAGCATTTCCTGCTTGTCAAGGCGGGGATTCGCGCTTAGATAAACCTCTTCCTGACATGGATTCAGTAACGGAGAGCGCCCTATGGCCCGCGTGACGGTTGAAGACTGCGTAGACAAAGTGCCAAACCGGTTCGAGCTTGTGATGCTTGCCGCCCATCGTGCGCGCGAGATTTCCGCTGGTGGCCCGATCACCGTGGACCGCGACAACGACAAAAACCCCGTCGTTTCGCTGCGCGAGATCGCGGACGAAACCCAAAGCGCGGATGAGCTGCGCGAGCGCTTGATCGAAGCCAACCAAACCCAGATCGAGGTTGATGAGCCGGAAGAAGACCAGATGGCTCTGCTGATGGGTGCGGAAACCGATAAGCCTGCGGACGACGATATGTCCGAAGAAAAGCTTCTGCGCGCTCTGATGGAGGCTCAAGGCCAGGGGTAATCCCCTCGAACGAAGGTGCGGACCGGATGATTTCTGCAGACGATCTGATTGCGCTGGTCCGCAACTACAACCCTAAGACAAATGCAGACCGCATCGCCCGGGCTTATGAGTTCGGAAAGCAGATGCATGAAGGCCAGTTCCGCCACTCGGGAGAGCCTTATTTTACCCACCCCGTTGCCGTTGCCGCCATCCTGACCGAACAGCGTCTGGATGATGCAACGATCATCACGGCCCTTTTGCATGACACAATCGAGGACACCAAGGCCAATTACGGCAAGGTGTCTGATCTGTTCGGGGATGAGGTCGCCAAGCTGGTGGACGGTGTCACCAAGCTGACGAACCTGCAGCTTTCCAGTCGTGAAACCAAACAGGCCGAGAACTTTCGCAAACTGTTCATGGCGATGTCCAAGGACTTGCGGGTTATTCTGGTCAAGCTGGCCGACCGCCTGCACAACATGCGCACGATCAAGGCGATGCGCCCCGAAAAGCAGGTGCAAAAGGCGCGCGAGACGATGGATATCTACGCGCCGCTTGCAGGCCGCATGGGGATGCAATGGATGCGCGAGGAGCTGGAAGACCTCGCCTTTCGCGTTCTGAACCCCGAAGGCCGCCAGTCGATCATTCGCCGTTTCATCACATTGCAGCGTGAAACCGGTGACGTGATTCATCGCATCACGGGCGACATGCGGCGCGAGCTGGAAAAGGCTGGGATCGAAGCTGAGGTGTTTGGCCGCGCTAAGAAACCTTATTCGATTTGGCGCAAGATGCAGGAAAAGGATCAGGGCTTTTCGCGCCTGTCTGATATCTATGGGTTCCGCATCATCACGCAGACTGAGGAAGATTGCTACCGGACGCTGGGCGCAATTCACCAGCGGTGGCGTGCGGTGCCGGGGCGCTTCAAGGATTACATCAGCCAGCCGAAATCGAACGGGTACCGCTCGATCCATACAACCGTGTCGGGACGCGACGGTAAACGGGTCGAGGTTCAGATTCGTACCCGTCAGATGCATGACGTTGCCGAAACAGGTGTGGCTGCGCATTGGTCTTATCGCGATGGTGTCCGCTCGGAAAACCCGTTTGCGGTCGATCCGGCGAAATGGATCGCCAACCTGACCGAACAGTTTGACAGCGAAGAGGATCACGAAGATTTCCTCGAGGCGGTCAAGTTGGAGATGTATTCCGACCAGGTGTTCTGCTTCACGCCCAAGGGCGACGTGGTCAAGCTGCCGCGCGGGGCAACGCCGATTGACTTTGCGTATGCAATCCACACCCGGATCGGGTCCGCCTGTGTTGGCGCCAAAGTGGACGGCATCAGGGTTCCGTTGTGGACACGGATCAAGAATGGGCAATCGGTGGATATTATCACCGCCGACGGGCAAACTCCGCAGGTGACTTGGCTTGAGATCGCAGTGACCGGGAAGGCCCGAACCGCCATTCGCCGTGCCTTGCGCGAAGTGGACCGTGAACGGTTCATCAAGCTGGGCAAAGAGTTGGCGCGGTCCGGCTTTGATCACGTCGGACGCAAAGCGACCGACAAAGCCTTGGATACGGCCGCCAAGCATCTTCGTTTGAAAGACCGCCACGAATTGCTGGCGCGGCTTGGCAGCGCGGAACTGACCGCCCATGATGTGGTCAGTGCGGTCTATCCGGAACTGACACAGGATGACGGCGACGCGATCCCGTTGCGCCGTGCTGTGATCGGTCTGGAGCCGGGGCAGAAATTCGACCGCGCGCCTTGCTGTCAGCCTTTGCCGGGTGAGCGGATCGTGGGGATTACCTATCGCGGGAAAGGCGTTGTGGTCCACGCCATTGATTGCGATCGCCTGACCGAGTTTGAGGGCGAGCCCGACCGTTGGGTCGATCTGCACTGGCATACCGGAACGCACCCGGCTGTTTATGGTGCAACCCTGGACCTGACCATTGGCAATGACGCCGGGGTGCTGGGGCGTATTTGCACATTGATCGGCGAGAAAAAGGCCAATATTTCAAACTTGGAATTTGTCGACCGCAAACCGGATTTTTACCGTTTGTTGATCAATGTCGAACTTCGGGATCTGGAGCAATTGCATTCGCTGATGCTGATGCTGGAGGCCGAAAGCGACGTTGCCGCGGTCGAACGCTACCGGGACAGGACCAAAACCGCCGTGGCGGCTGGCTAGGAAGGGGTGATCAGGAGTGGTTTTCAAGCGCCGAGATCGACGCTCGCCTGTCCAGATCGCATCCGAATTCGTCTATCCCCGAGGCGGATGGACGCGCGCTTTTCACTACGTCAAACATCGGGTCCGCCGCCTACCGGATTCGCCTGAACGTATTGCGCGCGGGATTGGGGCAGGGGTCTTTGCAGCGTTCACCCCTTTTTATGGACTGCACTTTGTCGTGGCCGCGGTGTGCGCGCGTTTGATCAACGGCAACATTCTGGCTGCGCTCAGCGGGACATTCTTTGGCAACCCGTTGACTTATGTACCTATCGGAGTGGTTTGCCTGCAGACGGGCCATTTCCTGCTCGGGACCGAGTTTCAGGAAGGCGACACGCAGGGGCTGATGGGAAAATTCGCTAATGCCCTGCGCGATCTGAAAGACAACCTGATCGCCATGTTCACCGACCGGGTCGCGGATTGGCACGGGCTTGGCATCTTCTATCGTGAGGTGTTCTACCCATATCTGATTGGCGGAATTCTTCCGGGTCTTTTGGCCGCTGCGATTTGTTACTACCTCAGCCTGCCTTTGATCCGCACCTATCAGCAGCGCCGCCGCGACAAGATCAAGGCAAAGTTTGATGAAATCAAACGGCTGGCCGAAACCAAGACTGCCGTTCCAGTTTCAAACGCACTAGGCTCGGCCAAAAGTTCGGAAAAGGAATCAGGCGATGTCTGACAATCATTTGCGTCTGGGCGTGAACATCGACCACGTGGCGACCATTAGAAATGCGCGGGGCGGGGCCTACCCCGATCCAATGCGCGCCGCAAAACTGGCAGAGGAGGCTGGCGCAGACGGTATCACTGCTCATCTGCGCGAGGATCGCCGGCACATCGTTGATGCCGATATTGAAGCGTTGATGGATGCGCTGACCGTTCCGCTGAATTTTGAGATGGCCGCCACGCCCGAGATGCAGAAGATCGCCCTGCGCCATAAGCCGCACGCGGTCTGTATCGTCCCCGAAAAGCGCGAGGAACGCACCACCGAGGGCGGGCTTGAGGTTGCGCGCGAGGAAAACAAGCTGGCGCATTTCATCGCTCCGCTACGGGACGTCGGCTGCCGCGTGTCCATCTTCATCGCCGCCGACCAACGCCAGATCGAGGCCGCCCATCGCATCGGTGCCGAAGTGATCGAACTGCACACCGGTGCATATTGCGACGCCTTTGCCGAGGGCCACATGGACGAGGCCAATCGTGAACTGGAAAGCCTGCGCGAGATGTCGGCTTTCGCCCATTCGCTGGGCCTTGAGGTCCACGCAGGCCACGGCCTGACCTATGACACAGTTCAACCTATTGCCGCCTTCCCCGAGGTGCGCGAGCTGAACATCGGTCATTTCCTGATCGGCGAAGCCATCTTTCGCGGCCTCACCCCCGCCATTGCCGAGATGCGCAGAATGATGGATGAGGCGCGGAGCACAAGCTGAAACGGTGCCTCTACCGAGTGGCGGGAAGTTCTATGAACCATTGCGCCACTTGGTCCGCCCAATCGGCCTGTCGACCATGGCCGTGTGGCCCTAACGCCAACGTGACCGACCCCCCTTTACACTTGGTCCATCTTTTTTCCCAAGTTGATGAATTTGTATCCACCGCATTTGCCATTTGGCCGCATTCGTTGGTGCGGGTCAGCAGTTCGACAGACTTGAGAACACTTCCTTGTTCAAATTCATACCCGCCGAAAACCACGAACCTGCCTTCCAGCGGTACAGTGCGATCCGCAAATCCATGTGAGTGATGCATGTGCACCGGGCCGCTGCACCGTCGCCACATCGGTTCCCAAAACGCGCCGGATGCAGATGCGTAGGCAGATGCAAAGTCGTGCGAATAACAGGCCTTGTCCCAGACCATTGAACCGCCACGGGAATACCCGGCAAGTAAAATTCTATTAGCGTCCAGGCCAAAACGATTTACGGCGTCTGCTTTTATGTCTTCCAGTGCCTTCAAATCATCTCTGGGCCAGCGATGGCCATCGTGAACACCCCAGTCCAGAACTTTGGGGTTTCCGACATCTGCTTGTCCATTTGGAACGAT
Source organism: Ruegeria sp. HKCCA5491 (assembly GCF_013034565.1). Taxonomy (NCBI): domain Bacteria; kingdom Pseudomonadati; phylum Pseudomonadota; class Alphaproteobacteria; order Rhodobacterales; family Roseobacteraceae; genus Ruegeria; species Ruegeria sp. HKCCA5491. Next base: position 28,212 of record NZ_WQGG01000016.1, on the reverse strand, counting down.
GACCGCAATTCCCCTTTCAATAAAGGGGGTTGTAAGGTTGGATCGTTTGACTGCCGAGTCGGCGGTGGCGGCATATCCGTGCAGGTAGATTACGCTTGGGGCATTTTGCGGTACCTCTGGCAAGACGACCCTGTAGGTAAGCTGCCCAACCTGACATGGATTATCCTCTTCACCGCAGTCCTGATTTTGCGCCGTGGCGATGCTGGCCAACGGTAAGATGGCCGCCACAATTCCCCAGAATAGTCTGTTGAACATCTCCAAAGCCCTCTGCTGGGACAATTTGGTCAATGCTTATCACAAAATAGCGCTGACCCACCATCTGCTTGCCAAGCCAGTCAAATTACCGTTGATTGTCGCCATTGCTAAATTGAGAAACCAATGATCCTCGGCATCGGCACAGACCTCGCGAATATCGAACGTATCCAGGGCACGCTTGACCGGTTCGGCGACCGGTTCCGCAACCGCGTCTTCACTCAGATTGAGCAGCGCAAGGCCGAGAACCGTGCCGACACAGCTGGAACCTATGCCAAACGCTGGGCAGCGAAAGAAGCGTGCTCCAAGGCGCTGGGCACCGGTCTGCGTATGGGGATCGCGTGGAAGGATATGTCAGTCACCAATCTGAAAACCGGTCAACCGGTCATGCATGTGACGGGTTGGGCGGCAGAACGGCTGCGTGAGATGACCCCCGAGGGCCATGAGGCAATCGTCCACGTCACGCTGACCGATGATCACCCCTGGGCCCAGGCCTTCGTAGTGATCGAGGCGCGCCCGCTTCAATAACGCAGCGCTCAGCCTTGACTAACCTTGCCGCGCCACGCATGTAGCACCCCAACAAACCAAGGACCGGAGAGCAGTATGGCCGAGGACGTCAAAACCGGAAATCCCGTGTGGGAGACGATCAAAACCATCGTCTACGCGCTGTTGATCGCAGGTGTTTTCCGCACGCTGTTCTTTCAGCCCTTCTGGATTCCGTCCGGCTCGATGAAACAGACCCTGTTGATCGGGGACTTCCTGTTCGTCAACAAGATGGCCTATGGGTATTCTTATGCGTCCTGCCCCAGCCTGATTATTCCCAGCGTTGGCCTGAATATCGACGCCGAAGAAATCTGTGGATGGATGCAGGGCGAGGATAACACGCGTATTTGGGGCACTGAGCCAGAGCGCGGCGATGTGATCGTGTTCCGCCATCCGGTCAACGGGCGCGACTATATCAAGCGCCTGATCGGTTTGCCGGGCGATCGTATTCAGATCCGTGAAGGGCAGATCATTCTGAACGGCACCCCGGTCCCGCAGAAGCCCGACGGGGTATTCACCGAAATCTCTGAACCTCAGGGATCGCAGGGATTGAGACCACGTTGCGAAAACGGTCCGGTTGGCTTTGGCGGTCTTTGCGAAAAGTCCCGAGTGATTGAGACATTGCCCAATGGCGTGTCTTACGATGTGCTTAATATCGGCAATCAGGGATCGGACAATACCGGCATCTATACCGTGCCCGAGGGTGAATATTTCTTTATGGGCGACAACCGTGATAACTCCAGCGACAGCCGCCTGCCGGTATCGGCCGGGGGAGTTGGGTATGTCCCCTACGAAGACCTGATCGGTCGGGCCGACCGTATCATGTTCTCGTCCGCTGGCCGGTCTATGCTGTTCTTCTGGACTTGGCGGGGCGACCGGTTCTTCAAGGCGGTCAATTGAAGCTATCGGCTGAAATAAAAGCTTTTCAAAAGCGGTTGGGGTATGAGTTCTCGAACCCCGAACTTCTGGTACGCGCGCTGACCCATGGATCAGTCTCGTCGCCGACACGACCAGATAATCAGCGGTTGGAGTTTCTGGGCGACCGGGTATTGGGTCTGGTGATGGCAACGGCGCTTCTGGAAAGCGACAAGAAAGCGTCCGAAGGGCAGCTTGCCCCGCGGTTCAACGCGCTTGTTCGAAAAGAAGCCTGTGCGGACGTGGCGCGGCAGATTGATCTGGGCGCGGTGTTGAAACTGGGCCGATCCGAGATGCTGTCCGGCGGTCGTCGCAAACAGGCCCTGCTGGGGGATGCGATGGAAGCGGTTATTGCCGCGGTCTACAGCGATGCCGGATTTGAAACAGCGGCCGAGGTTGTCCTCAGGCTGTGGGGTGACCGGATTCACAATGTCGAAGAGGATGCGCGCGACGCGAAAACCTCTTTGCAGGAATGGGCGCAGGCGCGGGGCCAGAAACCTCCGTCCTATGTCGAAATCAAGCGCAGCGGCCCGGATCATGCGCCGGTTTTCACCATCGCAGCCCGCCTTCAGGACGGAACCGAGGCGCAGTCAACGGCTGGATCAAAGCGTCAGGCAGAGCAGGCAGCCGCAAAAGCGCTGTTGGACAGGCTGACCTGATCGCTAAGGTGCGGGCGGCAGTTTTCCCTGCTCTTGCAGCACCTTCAATATGCTCAGGATTGTATCTGGGCTGACATCGAAAGACCCATCCAGCGCAACGCCAATCCCCCCGTCGCCAATTTCCACCGTGCCACCGGCGTCATAGCGCGGGTCAATGGATGAAAGTTCTGGCGGAAGCGTTGGACAGATTGGGTTGCGCTTTAGCAGGGCGTCAGCGGCCTTTTCGATGATGCTGCGGGCATCGTTCAAAAACCCCTGCTTTGTGTTGGGATCAAGGATCGGGGTTTCAAGGGTCAATTCCAAACCGGTCAAATCAAAATACACGCACTGCTTTTGCACCTGAGCAGACGCGGTTCCGGTAAATGTGATCGTATTCGCGGCTATGCTGTCCTGCCGTTTGGGAGGCTGCCCGAGTTGATGATCGCAGCGGAAGGCCTCCATCTTGACGCGGCCTTCCACATTCACATCGCGCCCGAGGGCAGACAGATCAAGGCTGTCCAATGTTACTTCGGCATTACACAAGTCGGACAATTCAGTGTTTCTTAGGCCCTGTATCAACGCGGCTTGGATATCCCGCAAATCCAGAATGGCATCCACCGAGATACGGGTTGGTGAAACCTCTTTTAACGTCAGGTTCAACTGGTACGGAATTTCAGTGCCATCCGATCCCAGGGTCCGCTCAAACTCGAGCTGCACGTCACGGGCATCCGCTGGCTGGAAGCCCAGGCAGAAGCCAACGGCAAGGGCAAAGTACCGCTTCATTCCACCACCCCGAACCCTTGCTTTTCCTGTAGCGCCGCGATTAGGTCCAACAGCGTTCCTGCACTGGTATCAACCGAACCGCTAAGCGCGGCACCCACGCCGCCGCTGCCGATTTCTCTGATCCCGCCAGAGGTAAAGCGCGGCTCCAACCCTTTCAATTCACTTGGGAGCTCTGGGCAAACGGGGTTTTCCGCCAATACTTCCGCGGCTTTTTCAAGGATCAAGAGTCGGGCTTTTTCCGTCAGCCCGATCATGTCAGAGACAGTTCCGACAAACCCCTGCAAGTCCAGTTCCACATCTTCCAAACGTAAGTGAAGACAGTTCCGTTCAACTGCAGCAGAGGCTTTGATCATGACATCCACATTCTGCCCGAACAGCAAAACACCTCGGTAGTGCGTTTTGGGATCATCGGTGTCGCAGGCATAGAATTTGGCCTGAACCTGTCCCTCCGCCACCAAGGCATCTGCCTGGGCTGACACTTGTGACACGGCCAAAGCGAATTTTTGCTGGCAGGTTTCCTTCAGAACGCTTGAAAACAGCCACGGCGCGAGGTCCTGCAGTGAACGAAGATCCAAAAACGCGTCCATACCCAACCGGGTTTCGCCAGCGTCTTTGAGGGACACGAAAAGAGTATAAGGAAGGTCCTTGCCTTTGACCTGCACGGTTTCGGCGATGCGAAACTTCACGGTCTCGGCATGTGCCGGTCTAACGGCCGTAGATACTGAGCAAACCAGAACAGTGAACATTCCGGCAAACATGCTGCCCGTCCAATGCCTGATGCCGACGAAAGCTGAAAACACGTAGTCCACCTGTAATATGCAACTTTAGGCTAGCAGAGAATTTTACACGCCGCTGGCCTTTTTTCGGGGAATGTAGATCGCAAGGGATCGCGGGGCGGTTGCGCATGGCTGTCTTGCAACAAATGCCTCTGGCCCATCGGCTCTTTCTGATATAGGGGTGCGCACTTGCAAACAGGATCGCAGCACACATGACCACACGCGCCGGATTTATCGCTCTGATCGGAGAGCCTAACGCAGGCAAATCCACCCTTCTGAACCGGATGGTCGGGGCCAAGGTTTCGATCGTGACGCATAAGGTTCAGACTACGCGCGCCCGTATTCGTGGCGTCGCGATGGAAGGGGATGCGCAGCTTGTGTTTGTGGACACACCCGGCCTGTTCAAACCACGTCGCCGACTGGATCGCGCGATGGTTGCCGCAGCGTGGGGCGGGGCGGCGGATGCTGATGTCGTTGTTCTGATGGTCGAGGCGCATCGCGGCATCACCGAAGGGGTCGAACGTATCCTGGAAGGGCTGGAAGAGATCGGGCAGGGCCGTACCATCGCATTGGCGATCAACAAGATCGACAAGGTGCCCAGTGAAAAGCTGCTGGCGCTGACCAGCGACCTGAACGCGCGCTATCCATTTGCTGATACCTTCATGATTTCGGCCGAGAAAGGCCACGGTGTCGATGACCTTCGCAAATGGTTGGCGGCTGAATTGCCCGAGGGCCCGTGGCTCTATCCCGAAGACCAAATTGCCGATCTGCCGCTGCGGATGATCGCAGCCGAAATGACGCGCGAGAAACTGACCCTGCGGCTGCATCAGGAATTGCCCTATCAGCTCACGGTCGAGACCGAGAATTGGGAAGAGCGCAAGGATGGCTCGGCCAAGATAGATCAGGTCATCTATGTCATGCGCGATGGCCACAAAGGGATCGTTTTGGGCAAGCGCGGCGAAACAATCAAAGCCGTCAGCCAAGCGGCCCGCGCCGAACTGGAAGAGTTTCTGGACCGTAAAATCCACCTGTTCCTGCAGGTAAAGGTCCGACCTAACTGGCTGGAAGAGTCCGAGCGCTATTCGGAAATGGGGCTGGATTTCAAAGACGGAAACGCATGACCCGTCTGACCGCAGATTTCTGGGTTCACGCCTATATCGCGCGGTTGCGGCTTCAGGATATCCCTGCATTTGTCGTGTCGCATGGCGACGATACGGCCGGTGCCGTCTTGGTCAAAATGAACACGCTGGATGGTCAGGCGGTGGCATACCAACGCAGCTTTGACTTGATGAGCGGTGAGCGTAAATGGGTGGAGCTGTCCGGTGGCGCGGAGGCAGACGTGGACCAAGCCATTCAACGCCAACGCAGTTTTGACCCTGATCTTTGGGTGATCGAGGTTGAAGACCGGCAAGGGCGGCACCTTTTGGGTGAGGACGGGCTGGAGTGATGGTCCGGCTCGGCGCGTAACAACTTGAGCCCAAACCATGGCGCAAAACGCCAAGACTTTGTGGCGCCTCGCATTTGATACCCTTGCACACTGCGCTGGCTTGGGATTTGCTGCGCTCGGTACAATCTGTCACGGGATCAAAACTTGGACTGGCGCGATCATGGCATCCTTCTGACCTCCCGCAAACATGGTGAGACCTCGGCGATCATCGAGGTCTTTACCGAAGCCCACGGCCGTCACGCAGGGGTTGTTCGGGGTGGGGCCAGCCGCAAGATTTCTCCGATCCTGCAACCGGGTGCGCAGTTGGATGTGCTTTGGCGGGCTCGGCTGGAAGAGCATCTTGGCACGTTTCAGGTTGAACCGTTGCGGTCCCGCGCAGCGGCGGCGTTTTCCGGTCGGTTGGCGCTGTCCGGGCTGAACGCTGTGGTGGCCTTGTTGTCCTTCAGCCTGCCCGAGCGTGAACCGCATCCGGGGGTTTACAAGCAAACCGAACAGTTGATGGACCTGCTGGGCCAAGATGAGATTTGGCCACTGGCTTATCTGCGTTGGGAACTGGCGTTGCTTGAGGAATTGGGCTTTGGCCTCGACTTTTCAGCCTGTGCTGTTACCGGCGCGACCGAGGGGTTGGTTTTTGTCTCGCCGAAAACCGGACGAGCGGTCAGCAAGCAGGGCGCGGGGGAATGGGCGGACAGGCTGTTGCCTTTGCCCCTCTGCCTGAAGGGCGAAGGCACAGCCCCGGATTCAGAAATCGCGCAGGGTCTGCGGACCACTGGCTACTTTCTGGAGCATCATCTGGCCCCATCGCTTGGTCACAACCCACTGCCCGAGGCCCGAGCCCGTTTCATTGATCAGTTCACTCGGCGGCTTTGAACAGCATTTCATGCCCGTCGTCATTGCGCAGGATCAGGACATCGCCGGATACTTCAGACTGGGTCATGGCCAGTAGCGCCGCAAAGTAGAACCCTTCGGCTTCAAGACCGGCGCAGGCCGCGCGTGTGGCCGTCAGGTCGGCGATTTCGAACCAAGGGTAGGGCGCGTTCAGCGTACCGCTGTAGCTGTTGCAGGGGGCATTGCCTGCGATCTTGCCTTCTTCGGGGAAACTCAGCAGGGCGCTTGCCGGAAAGCGTTCACCATCGATTTCCTGCAGTACCCAGGTCTGATTCGCCGCGCCATAGGCGGCCACGGTTTCGTCCTTGTCGCATTGCAGTAGCGCCAGCAGAGGAAAAGCAAAGACGAGGCGTATCATGCTGGTATCCTTATCAATACGGTATCGCGCCGTTCAGCAGTTCTTCCCGAACCTCGCTACGAGGCCGCCAGTTATACCGAGTGTCTTCGCGCACAGGGGCCCAGAAAAGCGCCCCACTGTTCCGCCAAGGGTCGAGAATGACACCGTCATACATCGAGGCACCTTTAGCGCTGATCAGGGCCGAGTGATGGATGATGCGAAACGATGTTGGTGGTGACGTGGCCCAATGCACGTCCAGTGTCCGAAAATCTTCCTGCCGCAGGCGTGTGGACATGGCTTCGGCCCAGTCATTGCACAACCCTCGTTCCCGAAACCCGTTAATGACCTTTGCATTGTGAATGATCGCCGGGTCCGTAACATTCCAGTCCCGCGCTAATTGCTGCGAATATGTGTATGAAATGCGGGCAGCCCTTTGCGCCTCGGCAGGGTCGACACGCGGGTCGAGGTCCGTGATAGCCGCGGCAAGCGCGTCAATGTCGTCTTGACCAGCGCTGGGTTGCGTGGTCGTGCAGCCGCCAAGCGCAAGGGTCAGGACGGTCGCGCAAAGTACCAATAAAGATCGGATCATTCTGATTTTCGCATTTGGAACTGTTTGTATGTTTTGGCTGCTCTATCGTCGTTTTGAGTGAATTCATAGAACGAACTGACAGATCAGCCAAAAGCGCACGCACCTGCTGACAAAAAAGACCCGGCGCGAACGCCGGGTCAAGTTGGGGAAACGGGGTTGCCGTAATCAGGTTAGCCCAGCAAACGCCGAGCGATCACTTGTGCCTGAATTTCGGCTGCCCCCTCAAAAATGTTTAGAATGCGTGCGTCACACAGAACGCGACTGATCTTGTATTCCAGTGCAAAACCGTTGCCGCCATGAATCTGCAAACCGTTATCAGCGGCGGCCCAAGCAACACGAGCCCCCAACAGCTTGGCCATGCCAGCCTCAAGGTCGCAGCGCTGGCCGTGGTCTTTTTCCCATGCGCTGAAATAGGTCAACTGACGCGCGATCATGATTTCGACCGCCATCATCGCCAGCTTGCCCGAGACACGCGGGAAATTAATCAGCGATTTGCCGAATTGCTTGCGTTCCTGCGCGTATTGCATGGCGATATCCAGCGCGCTTTGCGCCACGCCAATGGCCCGTGCGGCGGTTTGGATGCGGGCGGATTCGAAAGTCTCCATCAGTTGTTTGAAGCCTTTACCCTCTTCGCCGCCAAGCAGGTTTTCACCTTTGACTTTGAAGCCGTCAAAACCCAGCTCGTATTCTTTCATGCCGCGATAACCCAGAACCTCGATCTCACCGCCGGTCATGCCTTCGGTGGGGAAGGGGTTCTCATCCGTGCCCGGCGTTTTTTCCGCCAGGAACATCGACAGGCCACGGTGGTCGGTGGCGTCAGGGTTGGTGCGGGCCAGCAGGGTCATCACATGGGTGCGTGCGGCATGGGTGATCCATGTCTTGTTTCCGGTGACCTCGTAATCGCCATCCCCGGTCTTGGTCGCCCGTGTGCGCAGGCTACCAAGGTCCGAGCCGGTGTTGGGTTCGGTGAAAACAGCCGTGGGCAGGATCTCGGCGCTGGCGATTTTGGGAAGCCATTGGGCCTTTTGCTCGTCCGTGCCGCCTGCGATGATCAACTCAGCCGCAATCTCGGACCGCGTGCCCAGTGAACCGACGCCAATATAACCGCGCGACAGTTCCTCGGACACAACGCACATCGAGGCTTTGGACAGGCCAAATCCGCCGAATTCTTCGGGGATGGTCAGGCCAAAGACGCCCATCTCGGCCAGTTCCTCGATGATCTCGATCGGGATCAGTTCATCCTTGAGATGCCAGTCATGAGCGTTCGGTTCGACTTTTTCCTGTGCGTAGCGGCGGAACTGGTCGCGGATCATTTCCAGTTCTACTTCCAAACCCGAAGCGCCAAACATGGTCGCACCGGCCTGATCTTCCATCAGGGCCACCAGACGTGTGCGGGCGGCCTGAGAGTTCGCCTGCGCCATCAGCGTCTGCACTTCGGAGCTTTGGAAGCCCGACAGCGCGTCCCAGCCAAGGCCCATATCCTGCAGGCGCACGACCTCACCCTGGTTCATCGGAATGCCGCCGGCGACCTGATGCAGATATTCGCCAAAGGCGATCTGGTGCAGCAATTGTTCGATTTCGCCAAATTTGCCATCGGCGTCCAACGCCTCGGCCCAGCGTTGCATTTGTTGCAGGGATTGCTGGTACGTCGCAAGCCATGCCAGCCCATGTGCTGCGGTTTGGTTGGCTTCGATCAACGCACCAGATACACGACCGTCCTTGGTTACCATTGCCCGGACCGACTCGCGCGCGCGTTCAAACACTGCTTCGACAGCGGGCACCGCAACGCGGGTCAAAGTCAGAAGGTCGGGCAAAATCGCGGATGTTGTCATCTGGGTCATATCCTGTCCGTCATGGGCCATGAATCACGTCCTTTTCTGGGTCGTATGGTCTTACCATGCTGCACATGCAGCGCAACAAAAATACGAATTACGCTGCGAAAAAGTTCAAAAATTGCTTGATCATTTTTGCAATGCAGAGAATTTCAGGGATGCTATCACAGTGCCATGACGTTGTTTTCCGCTTTCACTTCGCAGGAGTTGCTGCTTGCCTTCGGCGTCGCTTTCTTGGCCGGTTGGATCAAAGGCATGGTTGGGTTTGCGATGCCAATGGTGTTGGTATCCGGGCTAAGTATGATCCTGTCGCCTAATCTTGCCATTGCCGGTCTGATATTGCCGACAATTGTGACGAATGGCTTTCAGGCGCTTCGAGAGGGGGTACCCGCAGCCATTGACGCCATCCGGAAATTTCGGGTTTTTCTAAGCGTCGGATTGGTGTTCCTGCTTCTGGGCGCGCAACTGGTCAGCATTGTCCCGGAAAAGACGTTTGTGTTGATTATCGGCATTCCGGTGACATTCTTCGCTTTGATTCAGATGTTGGGCTTGAAGCTGACGCTTGAAAAATCCTCAGCCCGGATCGAGGCCAGTATCGGATCAATCGCCGGGTTTGTCGGCGGTTTGTCAGGGGTCTGGGGGCCGCCCACCGTTCTCTACCTGACTGCGCTGAACACGCCGAAGGCTGTACAGATGCGGGTTCAAGGCGTGATCTATAGCCTGGGTGCCGTGGCTTTGTTGGTGGCGCATCTGGGTTCGGGCATCTTCAATGCCCAGACGGCTCCGTTCTCGGCAGTTTTGATTTTGCCTGCGCTGATCGGCATGTGGGTTGGGCTGCAGTTGCAATCACGTATTGATCAGGCGCGGTTCCGAAAGGTCACGTTGCTGGTCTTGCTGATTGCCGGACTGAATCTGCTGCGGCGCGGCATTCTGGGTTAGGGGCGGCTATCCGCAATGCGGAATGCGAAATACAGTCCCAGCATAAGGAAGAACAGGCCCGAGATATCACCGATAAGATAAGCGACGTATTCAACGCGCGCGCTGCCGAAGGCCAAGTTGGTCAGCCCGGCGACAAGGAATGAGGTAATGACACCGACCCCCATGATGCAGGACCAGCAGGGTTTGCGGTCGGCGCGCGGGAACAAATCCCAGCCCACCCATTTCAAAAGGTAGAATACTGCCGGAACAGTGGTTACGGCAATTGCGATAGCCATGAGGCGGCTGGGCAGGAATACGTCAGAGCCACCAAGAAACGCGAACACAATAAAGACGCCCGGAAGTAAGGCGTAGATCGAACGCCAGCCAAGCAACCACGCTGCCAGAACGCGCACACCGTGCGGCAAAAACAAAAGGCTGGCGCGGCTGGGGTATTCCGGAAAGAAAACATTCTGCAGCGGCATCAGAACCTCAAACGTAAGGAAAGATGCCACCACATAAGCCAGCGAAGCGTAGAAAGTGTCAGAGGCCCATTTGTGCACGGCGATCAACCACCATCGTGCAGGCAGAAGCCATCATCTGGGTGCATGAACGATATACCGACCCCGGTTCGCGCTGCCACTTTGCGAAAGATAGCCCTTCTGCACCAGCGATTTCAGCGCGCGGAAAAATGTGGGGCGTGAAACACTTTGAACCAGTGTATGTTCGATCAGACCAAATGTGCGAACTTCCTGATCGGCCTTCGAAAGTTCTTCCGCAGCGTAATAGATATCGCGTTCCACCGGAGACAGTTGTTCAAGCCCCAGCGTGCGCTCCATGCTTTGCATCAGCTTACGTAGTTCGGTCAGTTTCGAGATTTCCGTCATGGTCTACCTGTTCCTTGCCTGTGTCATCCGCCGTGCAATTTCAGCGGGTGGAAACGTGCCGATTATTCAGCAAGTCTCGTATTGACACTCATCCCCTAATTTCTAAACTTACTTTCGATTGGGTTGCTCAGTTCGCGTGTTGTGAGTGCACGCTTGAGCCACCGCTAGGTTTTTTCACTTTCCGCCCGGTGCCAAAGCGCCGGGCTTTTTCGTCACAATGACACTTAGCGTTACCGTAATCCTCGAATCCGGGCAACGAATTTGTATGCGCTTTTGGCGTTATTCAACCCTGAAGAGATGACGATTTAGTGAGTCGCGCAATAAGAAAAGGGGGCGAAAATCGCCCCCTGTCTGATTATCCGATTGCGACAGCTTTTATGTCCTCGTCGATGAACGGTAAGTACTGTTCAAAATTCTCGGCGAACATTTGCACCAGTTTCTCGGCCTGTTTGTCAAAGGCGGCCTGATCGTCCCAGGTGCGGCGCGGATCCAGCAGAACCTCGGCCACACCGGGAACAGAAACTGGCACATCAAAGCCGAAATTGGCGTCCTTACGGAACTCGGCATCGCGCAGCGACCCGTCCAGAGCAGCGGTCAGCAAGGCACGGGTGGCACGGATGGGCATCCGGCTGCCAACGCCATAGGCGCCTCCGGTCCAACCGGTGTTGACCAGCCAGCAGGTCGCGCCGTGCTGGGCGATCTTGTCCCGCAACAGGTTGCCGTACTCTTCCGGGCGGCGCGGCATGAACGGTGCGCCGAAACAGGTCGAGAAGGTCGGCTGAGGCTCGGTGATGCCGCGCTCTGTCCCGGCAACCTTTGACGTGAAGCCAGACAGGAAGTGATACATCGCCTGCGCTGGGGTCAGCCGCGCAATCGGAGGCAGCACGCCAAACGCATCACAGGTCAGCATGATGATGTTCTTGGGATGGCCACCCAGCGCGCTGCTGGATGCGTTCGAGATGTACTCCAACGGATAGGCGCAGCGCATGTTTGCGGTCAGCGAGTCATCCTCGAAGTCCAGTTCCTTGGTTTCGGGGTCGAATACCATGTTCTCGATCACGGTACCGAACTTGCTGGTGGTCGCGTAGATTTCCGGCTCGGCCTCGGGGTTCAGGCTGATCGTCTTAGCATAGCAGCCACCTTCGAAGTTAAAGGTGCCGCGATCCGACCAGCCATGTTCGTCATCCCCGATCAGGGTGCGGGCCGGGTCAGCGGACAGGGTGGTCTTACCGGTGCCCGACAGGCCAAAGAAAACCGCGGTGTCGACCGGGTTACCAACAGCATGGTTGGCCGAGCAATGCATCGGCATGACGCCTTTTTCCGGCAGCATATAGTTCAACAGGGTAAAGACAGACTTCTTGTTCTCGCCCGCATATTCAGTGCCGCCGATCAGGATCAGCTTGCGGTCGAAGTTCATCGCGATCACGGTCTCGGACCGGCAGCCATGCTTGGTCGGGTCGGCTTGGAAGCTGGGGCAGTTGATGACAGTGAAATCTGCGGTGAACTCGTCCAGATCCTCACGATCGGGACGGCGCAGCAGGTGACGGATGAACAGGTTGTGCCAGGCCAACTCGGTGACCATGCGCACATTGATCGAATAGGCCGGGTCTGCCCCGCCGACGAGGTCCTGCACGAAATAGTCGCGGCCTTTCATGTGGGCCAGCATGTCTTCGTACAGTGCGTCGAACCCTTCGGGGCTCATTTCCGCGTTGTTTTCCCACCAGATTGAATCGGCAACGCTGTCGGTCTTGACGACATGCTTGTCCTTGGGCGACCGGCCGGTGAACTTGCCGGTGGTGACCAGAAAGGCCCCGCCATTGCCCAAAGTGCCTTCTTCACGCTTCAGAGCCTCTTCGATCAGCGCCGGTTCCATGAAGTTATAATAGACATTGCCCAGACCCTCGATGCCCTGATCTTCGAGGCGGAATTGCGGGTTAACCCGTCCAGATGTCATGTGTGTCTTCTCCTGTGGCGGCGCGAAGGCTTTGGGCCGGGTGCGCTCTTGGGGCAAATTGCCGGATCGTTCCGGCGGACAGGCGCGTCTTATCACGGTCATTTGGGGCATGAACAGGACGGTTTGGCGCAGTTAGCGCAACCAAGGTCAGGTTTAGCGCCATCACAAATTTCCTGTCGGAAATCATGGCGCTTTTCCGGCAACATTAACGGCTTTTTTGCCGCAACTGTGTGACAACAAACGCACGATTCGCAGATACGGATTGATTCGCGGCCTTAAAAACGCCAGAAATACCTTACTAATAACGATATAAAGCATGAGTGAGCAGGAATAGGGGCAAACCCGATGTCAAAGATTGCACTGGTGGACGACGACAGAAACATTCTGACGTCCGTGTCCATGACGCTTGAGGCCGAAGGCTTCGAGGTCGAAACGTACAACGACGGGCAGGCTGCGTTGGACGCATTTAACAAGAAACTGCCGGACATGGCCGTTCTGGATATCAAGATGCCGCGCATGGACGGCATGGATTTGTTGCAGCGCCTGCGGCAGAAAACCCAGATGCCGGTGATCTTTCTGACCTCGAAGGATGACGAAATCGACGAAGTGCTCGGCCTGCGCATGGGGGCTGACGACTACGTCAAGAAACCCTTCTCGCAGCGTTTGTTGGTCGAACGTATTCGCGCGCTGCTGCGGCGGCAGGAAGCGACTTCGGGTGATGCTGCAACGGCCAGCACGGGCGATGCCAAGGTCATGGAACGGGGTGAGCTGCGGATGGACCCGCTGCGTCACGCGGTCAGTTGGAAAGGTACGGACGTATCCCTGACGGTGACTGAATTCTTGTTGTTGCAAGCCCTTGCGCAACGCCCCGGTTTTGTCAAAAGCCGTGATCAACTGATGGACGTCGCTTACGACGATCAGGTGTATGTAGACGACCGTACGATTGACAGCCATATCAAGCGTCTGCGGAAGAAAATGCGCGCCGCTGATTCAGAGTTTTCGGCCATCGAAACTCTGTACGGGATAGGCTACCGGTACAACGAAGAATAAGATTGACCGCTTAACAAAGGGTAGTTGGGCCTCGTGCGCGATACGGAACAAGCCAGCGAATTGCGGGACGGTGATGTGGTTCTGGGCGATGACTGGGTCATCCCTCAGGATCCTGACTCGGCCGAACTGGGGGCATCGCGCCGCAGTCGGAACCTATTTTCGCTGCGCGGGTCGCCGCTGGCCCGCAAAATCATCACGTTTAACCTGATTGCTCTGGTTATTCTGGTCACCGGACTGCTCTATCTGGATGACTCACGGGACGAACAGGTAAAGCAGACCGCGAGCAATCTGATGGGCGACGCCCAGTTGGTCAGCAACGTGTTCGAAGCGCAGTTGCGCCAGAATTCTGCCGCTCATTCTCTTAGCACGGCCGAGCTTGATGTTAAGGACACTCTTGCCGGGTTGAGCCTTCCGGTCGGCGGCGAAGTTTTTGTTTACGATGCAGCGGGAACTCTGATCGGCTGGACCCGGGGGGGGGCAACAAGCGCTCCCATGCCCATTCTTCTAAGGTCAGAAGCCGAAGTTCAGACCGGCAGCACCCTGATCAGCGATGCGCTGAACGCCGTCTGGAAAGGCCTGTCCAAGATATTCACCAACGCCAACCCGGATGAGGCACCGACGCTTGCACAACGCGTGCAGTCCCTGATTCCGACCGCGCTGCAAGGACAGATGCAGGTGCAGGCCGTAAAAGATGCAGCAGGCGAAACAGTAATCGTTGCCGCCTCGCCCATTTCATTAGAGGGGTCGCCTGTCGGCGCTGTTGCGATGGCCGGACCTGCCGGTGAAATCGACGCGTTGGCCCGGCGCGAGCAAGAGCGCATTTTGCAGATGTTCGTGGTTGCGCTTTTGGTTTCAATCGGCCTGAGTCTTGTTCTGGCGTCGACAATTGCGAACCCTTTGGCGGACTTGGCCGCCGCCGCCGAGTCGGGCAAAGACCGCGGCGCGGGGGTAAATCCGGGACGAATTCGCATTCCCGACCTGAGTGCACGCCCCGATGAAATCGGTCGCCTCAGTCGGGCGCTGCGGGGCATGGTGAACGCGCTATACAACCGGATCGATTCGAACGAACAGTTCGCCGCCGATGTTTCGCATGAAATCAAGAACCCCTTGGCCAGCCTGCAATCCGCCGTTGGTACGCTGCGCATGGTCAAACGGGAAGATCAGCGTGAAAAACTGTTGAGCGTGATTGAACATGATGTCCGTCGGTTGGACCGTCTGGTCAGCGATATATCGAACGCGTCACGCCTGGATGCGGAACTGGTCAAAGAAGAAGAACAGCTCTTCGATCTGCTGAAACTGCTAGGCAATATCAGCCAGTATCTGGGAGAAGAGGCCCGGAGCAAAGGCGTGGATTACATCACCGATCTGCCGTCTCAGCCGATCGAAATAAACGGGCTTGAGGCGCGCTTGGCGCAGGTGTTCGTCAACCTGATCACAAATGCGATCTCGTTCTGCGAAAGCGGTGATGCCATTCGCGTTTGGGTGCGTCGCCGTGAAAACCGCGTTCTGATCGTCGTCGAAGACACCGGGCCCGGCATCCCGGAACAGGCGCTGACCAAGGTTTTCAAACGCTTCTATTCACAGCGCCCGGTGGAACATTTCGGCAATAACTCTGGCCTTGGGCTTGCGATCTCAAAACAGATAGTCGAGGCGCATGGCGGTGTGATCTGGGCCGAAAACATTCGCCCGACAGAGGCCGACGTCACGTCCGATCCACTTGGTGCGCGCTTTGTCGTGGGTCTGCCCGTGTAGTCATGAGCGGTCGGGCCCTCGCAGACGTCGCGCATCAGAACACTGCCATTATACATGCCACATGTGTTGCCTTCGACGGGCGGGGTCTGTTGATCCTTGGTACCGCTGGGGCAGGAAAATCGGCCCTTGCGCTGCAGATGATGGCTTTGGGCGCAGGGTTGGTTGCAGATGACAGGGTCGTTTTGACCATGGAACCTGAAAAGGTCCTGATCGATGCTCCTCCAGAGATCCAAGGATTGATTGAGGCGCGCGGCGTCGGCTTGTTGCGTGCGCAATCGGTCGGGCCAGTAAACCTGAGCTATGTTGTTGATCTGGACCAAACAGAGACAGCCCGCTTGCCAAACGTAACGGAAATCCGTGCCCTGAGGCAAACTGTTCCCTTGCTACGCGGCGCGGGTGTCCCCAATTTGGCATCAGCTTTGATGCAATTACTTAAAATGGGGCGTGTAGACCCTGAATGGCCCAGCACATGACAACTCAGCGGCGCATCGTTCTGGTAACGGGACCTTCGGGCGCTGGCAGATCAACGGCGATCCGCGTTCTCGAAGACCTTGGCTTTGAGGCTATCGACAACCTTCCGATGGGGCTCTTGCTGCGCCTGCTTGAAGGACCCGCAACCGACCGTCCCATGGCGTTGGGAATAGACGCGCGGAACCGCGATTTCTCGACGATCGGGTTCATTGAACTGATCGCCAAAGTTCAACGCATGGACCATGTCGACATTTCAACCCTGTATCTCGACTGCGACGACGAAGTCTTGGTGCGCCGCTTTTCCGAAACCCGACGACGCCACCCTGTCGCGTCAGATTCAAGCCCCGAAACCGGCGTTCGCCAGGAAAAAGAACTACTCGACCCGATCCGTGAAATTGCGGACACGTTGATCGACACCAGCCCGCTGAACGTTCACCAGTTGCGCGAAGAGGTCGAGCGCTGGTTCGCGCCGAAAGGTGGACGCCACCTGGCGGTATCTATCGAGTCTTTTTCGTATAAGCGCGGCTTGCCTCGTGGATTGGATATGGTGTTTGACTGCCGGTTTCTCGCCAATCCGTACTGGCGCCCGGAACTTCGCGCCGAAGATGGTCGAAACCCGGATGTGGCGCGCTATGTTCAGTCTGACGCGAACTATGCACCGTTTTTTGACCGTGTTGTCGATTTGCTTGAACTCCTGTTGCCGGCCTATCGCGCCGAAGGCAAAGCGCACCTTTCGGTGGCCTTTGGGTGCACCGGAGGACAGCACAGATCCGTTGCTACCGCCGAGGCGGTCGCAAAGGCCCTTGCAGAGCAGGGGCAGCAAGTGGCAATTAGGCACCGCGAAATGGAACGTCGATCGTTGAATGTGAGGTCGGATTGATCGGGATCGTACTTGTTGCACATGGTGGGTTGGCTCAGGAGTACCTGGCCGCAATGCAGCATGTGGTCGGAAAACAGCCCGGCTTGGCCGCGATCTCGATCGAAGCGGATCACGATCGCGATGCCAAGCAGAATGAAATCTGTGTCGCCGCAGACAGTGTAGATGTGGGTGACGGTGTTGTCGTTGTAACCGATCTGTTTGGTGGCAGCCCATCGAACCTAAGCTTGCGCGCCTGCGCCCCGCAGGATCGACGTATCCTTTACGGTGCAAATCTGCCTATGTTGATTAAACTGGCCAAATCCCGCCACTTGCCAATCGGCGACGCCGTGCGGCAGGCGATGGAGGCTGGACGCAAGTATATCAATGCGCAAAATGTGACGTTGGACGAAGACCGGATTGATTAAGAATGACGAACCGAAGCTTGAAAATAATCAATGAAAAGGGCTTGCACGCCCGTGCCTCGGCAAAGCTGGTTGAGGTGGTCGAAGGTTTCGACGCCCAGGCCGAAGTGTCAAAAGACGGGCTTTCTGCGTCAGGTGACAGCATAATGGGTCTTTTGATGTTGGCAGCATCGCGCGGAACGACTATTGACGTCGAGACGTCCGGACCGGATGCTGAGGCGTTGGCTGATGCGCTGGAAACCTTGGTGAACGACAAGTTCGGGGAAGGGTTCTGACGGCGCCTGCTGCGACATCAAGAACGGGAAGACCAGGAATTGGCGGAAACGACGCACGAGACCAAGACAGGCCCGGTTGTGGATGGGACCGAGGACCAGGGCGAAATCTACGATCGTAGAACCCTGACCTACGCAAACTCTTTCGACGATGCCTGGACTTCAACAGCTATCCGCGCCATCGAATGGTGTACGGGCAAGCTGACCATTTTGCGTATGGTCAACAAATTCGAGAAGAAGAACGAATACTATCGCGGCCAACGGTTCTGGGGCGGCGCGCTTGAGGTTATGGGTATTAACCTGACTACACCTCAGGAACAGATTGCCCGCATCCCGAAAACCGGCCCGGTTGTCGTGGTTGCCAATCACCCCCACGGAATGGTCGACGGCATGATTCTGGCCGAACTGATCGGGCAGGTGCGCAGTGACTATCGTATCCTGACCCGCTCTGTTCTGACTGGTTTGGACGAGGCCGCGACGTCGTTCATGATCCCTGTCCCCTTCCCACATGATCCGGAAGCACAGGCCAAAATGCTTGAAATGCGCGGCAAGGCGATGGAGCACCTGAAAAATGGCGGAGTGGTCGCATTGTTTCCGTCTGGCGTGGTGATGTCGTCTGATGACTGGTTCGGCCCCGCGATCGAGCGCGAGTGGAACGTGTTTACGGCCAAGATGATTCGCCGATCGGGCGCGCAAGTCGTTCCTATCTTCTTTCCTGGCAGAAACTCGCGGGCATACCAGATCGCCAACAAAATGTCCGCGATTCTGCGCCAAGGCCTACTGCTGCACGAGATCGTTCGCTCCTGCAACAAACCTCAGTCACCGGTAATCGGTGATCCGATTTCAGAAGAAGACATGCAACTGCTCGAGCGCGACCCACGCGGCTTCATGGCTTGGCTCCGCAAGCACACGTTGGGACTTGGTGAGTCGCTTTAACCCTGATCCGTCTCTTCATCTGGCCAAAAATATCCCGGGGGTGAGGCCGGGTGAAATCCGGGCGAGGGGGCTGGCCCCCTTTACCGGGTCGGGACAGGCACTTCGCCTCTATAGTCATAAAAACCGCGCTGTGTCTTGCGCCCTAACCACCCGGCCTCGACATATTTAGTCAACAAAGGGCACGGGCGGTATTTGGTGTCGGCCAATCCGTCATGAAGGACATTCATGATCGCCAGGCACGTGTCCAAACCGATGAAATCCGCCAGCTCAAGCGGACCCATCGGATGGTTTGCGCCCAGTTTCATTGATTGGTCGATGGATTGAACATTCCCGACGCCCTCATACAGGGTATAAACAGCTTCGTTTATCATCGGCATCAGAATGCGGTTCACGATAAAGGCCGGGAAGTCCTCGGCGCTGGCTGCAGTTTTACCAAGTCGGTCCACGACGGTTTTGCAGGCGCTGAATGTCTCTTCGTCGGTGGCAATTCCTCGAATCAACTCGACCAACTGCATGACCGGAACCGGGTTCATGAAGTGGAACCCCATAAAGCGTTCGGGTCGGTCTGTTCGACTTGCCAGCCGCGTAATGGAAATCGACGACGTGTTTGATGTCAGGATCGTATGTGGCTGCAAATGCGGCTGAAGATCTTCGAAGATCGCCTGTTTGATCGCCTCGCGTTCTGTGGCGGCCTCGATCACAAGGTCGGTCTGGCCCAGCTCGGGCAATTCAAGCGTGGTCTTGATGCGCTTCAGCGCGGCCTGCATTGCGTCGTCCGAGATTTTTCCACGCGATGCTTGTCGCGCCATATTCCCTTCGATCGTTGTTATTGCGCTGTTAAGTGCGTCTTCGCTGACGTCATTCAGCAAAACGTCGTAATCGGCCAGGGCAAGAACATGGGCAATGCCGTTCCCCATCTGACCTGCGCCAATCACTCCGACCGATTTTACATCCATATTCAGGTGCCTTTGTGCCACGGGTTATGGCGACAGTATCGGCAGTTTGGGGCAGGCGGCAAGAGGATCAAGCATCTGGATTTTGCTTCAAATGCGCACATTAGGAAATTCTCAAGATTTGCGGCTGCATGATGGCACCCGGGTGAAAAATGGGTGAGTGGTATGAGCTATCATCAAACAGGCTCGGGGGGACCCGAGGATGCCGTGTGCCAATATGATGGATCGCGGTTATGGTTTCGTGGGCCGCAGCGATCTTTGGATACGCATTACATGGCATGTGTCGGCGGGACCGAAACCTTTGGGCGCTTTGTCGAACGTCCTTTTCCCTCGATTCTCGAGGGAAAACTAGACCGCAGGTGCCTGAACTTGGGCAGCCTTTTCTGTGGCGTGGACGCGCTGTTGCGGGATACTGGCCTGCGATCTTTGCTAAGCGGCGCAGAGATGTGTGTCCTGCAGGCTCCGGACATTCTGGGGCAATCAAACCGTTTTTACAAAGTGCATCCCCGGCGAAATGACCGGTTCCTAGCACCTACCGATGATTTGTGTTCGCTTTACCCGGAGATCGACTTCACGGACGTGCATTTCGTGTATCACCTTGTGTCGCTGTTGAAGGGACATCAGGACGCGCGGTTTGAGGTGGTTGCTGAAGACTTGCGTAAGAATTGGGTCGGGTTGCTGCGAGAACTGTTTAACTCTCTGAAAGCACCTGTGATCCTCTTGAACCTGGATGTCCGGCGGCAGTCCGATGAATGTGAATTTGGTACAGATGCCCAGGTTCCTGTTTCAGCAGAAATGCTAGGGGCTGTCCGCCCCTATTGTCTTGATGTTGTGGACCTGTTCGTTAACGTTTCTGGCCAATCTGAAGAATTGGAAAATATGTTGTTTGGAACATTGCAGCAGCCGATGGCCGAGCACATGATCGGCCCGGCTGCACATAGGAAAATTGCCGAGACCCTTTCGCGTCGTATTCGGGACCTACAATGAAAAAAGGCCCGCCGTTTGGCGGGCCTTTTATTCAAAGCGAAGCGTGGGCTTAGCCGAGTTTCTCGGTCAGTTCCGGCACCGCCTGGAACAGGTCGGCAACCAGACCAAAGTCAGCAACCTGGAAGATCGGCGCTTCTTCGTCTTTGTTGATCGCAACGATGACCTTCGAGTCCTTCATGCCCGCCAAGTGCTGGATCGCGCCCGAGATGCCGACAGCGACATACAGGTCCGGTGCAACAACCTTACCGGTCTGACCCACCTGCCAGTCGTTCGGAGCATAGCCCGAGTCCACGGCGGCGCGCGACGCGCCAACAGCGGCGCCCAGCTTGTCGGCCAGGGTTTCGATCAGTTTGAAGTCCTCTTCCGAGCCGACACCACGGCCGCCCGAAACAACAACGCCAGCCGAGGTCAGCTCGGGGCGATCGCTTTCGGCAACCTTGTCTTCAACCCACGAGGACAGACCAGCGTCAGCACCGACCGAGATGGTCTCAACCGCAGCCGAACCGCCTTCGCCCGCCGCGTCAAAGGACGCGGTGCGGAAGGTGACGACTTTCTTAGCGTCGTTCGACTTGACGGTCTGGATCGCGTTGCCCGCATAGATAGGACGCTCGAAGGTCGAGCCGTCAACCACGCCGGACGCATCCGAGATCACCATCACGTCCAGCAGCGCCGCAACGCGCGGCATCACGTTCTTGGTATCGGTGGTGGCGGGGGCAACGATATGCTCGTATCCGTCGGCCAGACCAGCAATCAGGGCCGCAGTCGACTCCGCCAGGCGGTGACCCAGCGACTCGTCTTCAGCGACCAGAACCTTGGAAACGCCGTCGATCTTCGCAGCGGCTTCACCTGCAGCAGCGGCAGAGCCACCTGCGGCCAGAACGGTCACGTCGCCCAGTGCCTTCGCGGCATTGACGGCTTTGGCGGTGGCGTCCAGCGCCAGTTCACCATTGTTGACTTCGGCGAGAAGAAGAACAGCCATTACACAGCCCCCGCTTCTTTGAGTTTCGCAACCAGCTCGTCAACCGAGCCTACGACGATACCAGCGGCACGTGCCGGCGGCTCTTCGGTTTTGACGATTTCCAGACGGGGCGAGACGTCGACGCCGTAATCGGCGGCAGTTTTCTCGTCCAGCGGCTTTTTCTTCGCCTTCATGATGTTGGGCAGCGACGCATAGCGCGGCTCGTTCAGGCGCAGGTCAACGGTCACGATGGTCGGCATCTTGACGCTGATGGTCTGCAGGCCGCCGTCAACCTCACGGGTGATCTTGGCGGTGTCGCCTTCGATGTCTACTTCGGACGCGAAGGTGCCTTGGCTCCAGCCCAGCAGGGCCGACAGCATCTGACCGGTGGCGTTCATGTCGTTGTCGATCGACTGTTTGCCCGCCAGAACCAGACCGGGCTGCTCTTCCTCGACCACTTTGGCCAGGATTTTCGCAACGGCCAGAGGCTCGATATCCTGATGAACGTCATCGGCTGCTACAACCAGAATGGCGCGGTCAGCGCCCATGGCCAGAGCGGTGCGCAGCGTTTCCTGCGCCTGCTTGACGCCGATCGAAACGGCAACGACTTCGTCGGCCTTGCCCGCTTCTTTCAGGCGGATCGCCTCTTCCACGGCAATCTCGTCGAACGGGTTCATCGACATTTTGACATTGGCGAGATCGACACCGCTACCGTCCGCTTTCACGCGGACCTTCACATTATAGTCAATCACGCGTTTGACAGGCACGAGTACCTTCATTTTGCGCTTTCTCCTTACAAATCCGGTAAGCCGCGAAGCGACTCCACCAATGCTCTCGGGGGTCTGAATAGCGTTTCAATTCGAATGGCAACAGAGCAAAATCGTCACGTCATGGTCTTGGGACGTCGCGTTTCGTATTTTTTGACGCTACGGCGCGCAATATTATTGCTGCGTCATTAAGGGGTTCAGTGGCTGGGCCCTCTCTTCTGGCCCGGCCATTGTCACCAAGACACTGTGCCGCATTCAGCGGTTCGCGCCCGGAACCCACAACACGTCCCGCGTGCCGTTTTCATTGGCGCAGCGGGCAGCAACGAAGAACCAGTCGCTGAGGCGGTTGAGGTATTTCACCGCGACCTCGTTGACGGGCTCCATATTCGTCAGCTCAACCGCCAGTCGTTCAGCCCTGCGGGACACGGTGCGGCAGACATGCAGATGAGCCGCCAGGCGTGAGCCACCCGGCAGGATGAAACTGCGCAACGGCTCAAGTGTTTCGTTCATCACGTCAATTTCAGCCTCGAGGCGGTCAATTTGAGCGGGTACGACTCGCAGGGGGGGATAATCCGCCTCGGCGTCTTTTTCCATTTCGGGGCGGCAGAAATCGGCGCCCAGATCGAACAGGTCGTTCTGGATACGCGACAGCGCAGCCTCAACTTCGCCCTCGGCCTCGGTGCGGGCGACGCCGACAAAGGAATTCAGCTCATCCACTGTGCCATAGGCGGCCACGCGGCCCGAATATTTCGCGACGCGTTCGCCATTACCCAGCGCGGTTTTTCCGTCATCGCCGGTGCGCGTGTAGATTTTGTTGAGAACGACCATCTATTGAACCCCCTGCCCACGGAGCCAGACGTAGAGCACGATCAAAACCACGGCAATGAATTGAAACAGGATGCGAAGTCGCATCATCTTGTTGCTTTTCATTGCGGCTTCCTTGCCGCTTTTGCCGAAATTCGAGATGCCGATCGCCAGCACCACAACAACAGCAGCCATGGCCAACAGTAGAACGACCATCAGAAGGTCCATGAGTACACCGTCCGCGTTACTTGTTTCGTTGGGCTATCATCTAGCCTCTGACGTGCAAAAAGCGAACGGGTAATTTCGCCTCAGACGTCCGACAGGATGCGGTCGATTGTGCGCGTGGGCAGGATCCGTCGCAGCCACCCGGCGATATAGGTCGGCGTGGTGACATAGTAGCGGGCGCGCGGGCGTTTGGATTCCACGGCATGTGCCAGCTTGTCGGTCACCGCCGATGCCGGCAGCTCGAACCGGTCGGGCCCTGAGGATTCGTACAGTCTTTTCAACAACGAGGCTTCGTATCGGTCGCGCAGGGCCGAGTCTTGCCAATTGATGAAACGCTCGAAAACCGGGATCGAGTTTTCGCGGATTTTGGAGGTGATAGGGCCGGGTTCGATCAGGATAACCTTGATGTCTGTGTCGGCTAGCTCCAACCGCAATGTGTCGGTCAATCCTTCGACCGCATATTTGGTTGCCACATAAGCGCCCCGCCAAGGATATGCGACCAGACCGAGAACAGACGAGTTTTGAACGATTCGCCCGTGCCCCTGCGCGCGCATGACGGGGATGACCTGCCGCGTGAGATCGTGCCAGCCAAAGAAATTGGCCTCAAAGATCGCGCGCAGGCCATCTGTTGGCAGGTCTTCCACCGCACCGGGAAGACCATGCGCGCCATTATTGAACAATGCGTCGAGCGTGCCGCCTGTCTTATCAAGAACATCCTGCAGGCCGGACGTGATGCTGTCACTGTCGGTATAGTCGATACGGGGGCTTTCGAAACCCTGCGCCCTCAGACGGTCGCAGTCACGTTGCTGCCGACATGAGGCAAATACGCGCCAGCCGCGCGCCCGCATACCATGCGCCGCGTCCAGCCCAATCCCCGAAGAGCAGCCGGTGATAAGAATTGTCTTCTGCATGGTCTTCCTGCCTCTCGCCTTGCACCAAAGCTATGGCGGGGCAGGGGGCAGGACAATGTCAGCGCCGCGTCAATCTGCGGTTTTTCTGACCAGAGATGCGGAAATCCATCCGACCTGTTGCTCGGGCAACACGCGCAACCTTAGCCAGCCGGTGCCTGAATCGCTGAGGACTTCAACCTTTTGGCCGATGGATGCTTTGCCGATGACGGGATAGATCGTCCCCGGACCGTCGCGCATGTTCACCCGCGTTCCAGAGATCTCGCGGATGTCCTTTTGTGGTTCTTCGTAAGCTGATGGTTCCAACACCTCTTCGGGCTGGGTTTCAGCGATCTGGCGCAACCCGGTTATGCCGTCTTCGAGGGACGCCAAGGTGATGTTGGCGCTTTGATCGGCAAAAGCCGACAGGCCCGAGAATGTCTCAAGGCTGGCGGGTTCCGGCAGGATTTCCACGATCTCTTCTTTCGCCAAGATCGGCTTCACCCGTACGGTTGGCGTACGCAGGGCGACATTGGTCACCAATTGCTCGGCGCGGGTGTGTTGCAATGGCACAGGTTCGGGCGCAACGGCCACGCGCTCGGGTTGGGCGGTGCGCAGTCCGCGCGGCTCAAAATCAGGGCCGCCGCTCATGACGTAAAAACACCATCCGAGCGCGGCAAAAGTAACAAGAACAAGGCGCGACATGGCGCATCCCCCGGTAATCGAAAAAGGTAAAATAGGCAGCAGTTCAATTAAAGAGAGCCTACCATAATTCACGATCGGAGTCGAAAGATTGGGGGAAATCCTAAGCTTGCCTCCCCCTGTTGCAAAAAGCGCCACTTGTCCCCAGCAAAATGCGCGCTGGTTGCTTTACCGCGGCGCGCTTGCGTCGTATCACATCATATATGAACGACACGATCGACGACCCCAACATGGAGGCCCCCGATGGCGGGGGCGAGGTAGCTGAACCGCTGCGCCGAGCGATTGGCGAACGCTATCTGACTTATGCTTTGTCGACCATCATGCACCGGGCCTTACCGGATGCGCGCGATGGTCTGAAGCCGGTTCACCGGCGAATCCTTTATGCCATGCGTGAGCTGCGACTCAGCGCGACGGGGGGATTCCGTAAGTCGGCCAAGATTTCCGGCGACGTGATGGGCAACTACCACCCCCATGGCGATGCCGCGATTTATGACGCGATGGCGCGTCTGGCGCAGGACTTCAACGTGCGCTACCCACTTGTCGACGGGCAGGGGAATTTCGGCAATATCGACGGCGATAACCCGGCCGCCTCGCGGTACACCGAGGCGCGGATGACTATCGTGGCCGAGGCGCTGCTTGAGGGGCTGAACGAAGACGCTGTCGATTTCCGCGACAACTATGACGGTACGCTGACTGAACCCGTCGTGCTGCCCGCACAGTTCCCGAACCTGCTGGCCAATGGCGCTAGCGGTATTGCGGTGGGGATGGCGACGAACATTCCTCCGCACAATATCTCAGAGCTGTGCGATGCCTGCCTGCATCTGATCAAAACGCCGGATGCGCGTGACGACACATTGTTGAACTACGTGCCCGGCCCCGACTTTCCGACAGGTGGCGTGATCGTCGAACCACCTGAGAACATCGCGCAGGCCTATCGCACCGGGCGCGGGTCGTTCCGCCTGCGCTGTAAGTTCGAGGTTGAAGATCTGGGCCGTGGCCAGTGGCAGATCGTTGTCACCGAGATTCCCTATCAGGTTCAGAAATCCAAGCTGATCGAGAAGATCGCGGAACTGATCCAGACCAAGAAAATCCCGATCCTCGGCGATGTACGCGACGAATCTGCCGATGACATCCGCCTGATCCTTGAACCGCGCTCTAAGAACGTGGACCCCGAGGTGTTGATGGGAATGCTTTATCGCAATTCGGACCTTGAGGTGCGGTTTAGCCTTAACATGAACGTGTTGATCGACGGCGTGACGCCCAAGGTCTGCTCGATGAAAGAGGTGCTGCGCGCTTTCCTCGATCACCGGCAAGAAGTTCTGCTGCGTCGTTCGCGTCACCGCATGGCGAAGATCGACCACCGTTTGGAGGTCTTGGAGGGCTTTATCGTTGCCTTCCTGAACCTTGATCGTGTGATTGACATCATCCGCTACGACGACGACCCCAAAGCCGCGCTGATGCGCGAGGATTGGGGCATCGACCATGTCCGGGCTACTGATGAGTCCGACTATGTCTCGCCCAAACCGGGCGAGGGCGAGTTGTCCGAGGTTCAGGTCGACGCGATCCTCAACATGCGCCTGCGCAGCTTGCGCCGTCTGGAAGAGATGGAGCTGGTCCGCGAGCGCGATGAACTGATGTTGGAACGCGCCAACCTCGAAGACCTGCTGGCCGATCCCGCCCTGCAATGGGCCAAGATCGCCGAGCAGTTGAAAGAGACCAAAAAGACCTTCGGCAAAGACTACGAAGGCGGTGCGCGCCGCACCCAATTTGCCGAAGCCGGGAATGTCGAAGAAGTAACGCTTGAGGCGATGATCGACAAGGAACCGATCACGGTTGTGTGCTCTCAGATGGGGTGGATTCGCGCCATGACGGGTCACATTGACCTGAAGCGTGAGCTCAAGTTCAAGGATGGCGACGGCCCGCGCTTTATCTTCCATGCTGAAACCACCGACCGTCTGCTGGTTTTTGCGTCGAACGGGCGTTTCTACACGGTCAGTGCGGCCAACCTGCCCGGCGGGCGGGGTATGGGCGAGCCGCTGCGCCTGATGGTGGACTTGCCGAACGAGGCGCAGATTATCGACATCATGATCCATAAGCCGGGGCGCAAGCTGCTGGTGGCCTCGGATGCTGGCAACGGTTTCATGGTGCCAGAGGATGATGTTTTGGCCCAGACCCGCAACGGCAAACAGGTGCTGAACGTCAAGGGAGACGAAACCGCGATGATCTGCAAGCCAGTTGAGGGCGACCATGTGGCCGTGGTGTCCCAGAACGGTAAGTTTCTTGTGTTTCCCGTCGAAGAGCTGCCCGAAATGGGGCGCGGCAAAGGTGTACGTTTGCAAAAATACAATATGGCGCGCGGACGGCAGGGAACACTTGAGCTGGATGGGGGGCTGTCGGACCTCACGACCTTTGATTGGGCAGAGGGGCTCAAATGGTCCATGGGAGGGGATAAAACCCGGCATGAGGCCGATATGTCCCAGTGGCTTGCGAAACGCGCCAGCGTTGGGAAAAAGCCGCCATATGGTTTCCCGAGGGACTATAAATTCTCGTGATCGCACCGCCGCGACAGTCAAATTCCGTCGATGCAGCTTGGCACAAGCCCGGTTGGTGCGCTAAGTCAAAGAAAAACAGGCCTATCGAGACGAGATCATGTTACGCATTCTAACCTTGATAACCGGATTGACCCTGCTGGGCGCATGTGCGCAAACGCAGCTATACGAAGAGCCCGAGTCGCTGGGGGAATTCAAGCTTCGCGTGAACTACGCCTTTGCTGAAAAGGCTGTGCAGGGTCCCGTTTCCCGCGATGCCACGCCGGATGAATGGACAGCAGCGATTCAGAACGCCGTGGATGTCCGCCTAGGCCGGTATGAGGGCGCGCAGGAATACGACATCGGTATCAGTCTCGAAGGATACATGCTGGCCCCGCCGGGTATTCCGGTCATCTACAACCCCAAAAGCACGGCGATTGTTTTGGTCAACGTCTACGACGTGAAGAACAAAGAATTCCTGGCCAAGGGAAAACAGTTTCAGGTTCTGGAAGATACGACCGGTGAAAGTGCCCTGACCGGGTCAGGAAATACACGCACCAGAGAGGAACAGATGAGCGGTCTGGCCCTGAAGGTTGCGGACCGAGTCGAAGAGTGGTTGGCCGAAGAACATGAAGATAACGGCTGGTTCCAGCGCCGCCCTGACCTGATACAACCTCTCGAATCCGGCGAGCTGACGCAAAATCCGGCATCATGAACGGGTTTTAACGCAGGATGTGCTTGATTTTCCCCTGCGAACCAAATATCTCGCGCGCGCAGATGTAACCACGGGACCAAGGGTCCCCCAAATCACAAAAGGGCGCCTGAGGAATGGCAAAGGAAAAGTTTGAGCGTACAAAACCGCACGTCAACATCGGCACGATTG